>JBAUHD010000438.1:0-11374 GCA_049680085.1 Acidobacteriaceae bacterium | reverse complement strand
GCGCGGTGCGGATGCCGCCGCCTACCTGGCACGGCAGTCGCTTCGCGATTTGCGCGATGAGCGCGGCGTTGTCGCCCTGGCGCATGGCGGCGTCCAGGTCGATCAACTGCACCGTGGAATAGCCGGAGAAGCGGTCAATCCAGTATTCAAAATCATCGAAGGCGAGCTTGAGCTTTTTGCCCTGCACAAGCTGAACGATGCGTCCGCCCATCAGATCGATCGAAGGAATCAGCATGGCAGCCTCATGGGCACGCCGCTTCGCGCGATTTCTTGCTTGAGCGCGCGTGCGTCGGAGATTCCGAAGTGAAAGATGCTCGCAGCAAGCGCCGCGTCGGCCTTGCCGCGCAGAAACACATCGGAGAAATGCGCCGCGTTGCCGGCCCCGCCCGAGGCGATCACCGGAATCCGCACCGCCTCGCTCACCTGCGCCGTCAGTTCGCAGTCAAAGCCGGCGCGGGTGCCGTCGGCGTCCATGGAGGTGAGCAGAATTTCCCCCCCGCCGCGCTGCTCGGCCTCGCGCGCCCAGTCGACCACGCCGCGCCCGGTAGGCTTGCGTCCTCCTTCAATGAAAACCTCCGCGCCGTCGCCCGTGCGGCGCGCATCGATGGCGACGATGACGGCCTGCGCTCCAAAGCGCGCGCCGATTTCGTCGATGAGCGCGGGGCGGCCCAGCGCGGCCGAGTTCACGCTTACCTTGTCGGCGCCAGAGTCAAAAACGGCGGTCGCGTCGTCAAGCGTGCGTATGCCTCCGCCAACGGTGAAGGGAATGAAGAGCCTGCGTGCGGTGCGCTGGACCGTGTCGAGCAGCGTTCCGCGCGCCTCATGCGTGGCGGTGATGTCCAGCAGCACGATCTCGTCCGCGCCGGCTTCGGCGTGGCGGGCGGCCAACTCGGCGGGGTCGCCGGCGTCCACCAGGTCCACGAACTGGACGCCTTTGACGACGCGCCCGCCCTTTACGTCGAGGCAGGCGATGATGCGTTTGGTCAGCATGGCAGCTCCACAAAATTCCGCAGAATCCGCAGCCCTGCCTCGCCGGATTTTTCCGGATGAAACTGCACTCCCATCACGTTGCCGCTTTCAACGGAGGCGGTGAAGTCTTCGCCGTAATTTGTAACGGCTACGGTTTCAGTCACGACGGGCGCGCGATAGGAGTGCGTGAAATACACAAAGCTGCCTGTGGAAATGCCGGCCATCAGTCGCGAGCCTTCGCGCACGTCCACTGAATTCCATCCTACGTGCGGGATTTTTTTCCCCTCGGCGAATCGCTCGCAGAGTCCGTTGAAAAGGCCGAGCCCGGCCTGGCCGGGCGCTTCCGTGCTTCCGGAAAAAAGCCATTGCAGCCCAACGCAGATTCCCAGGAACGGAACGCCCGCATCGGCGCGCTCGGCGATGGCCTGTTTCAGGCCGCGGGCTTCGAGAAATTGTGTTGCGGCGAAATGGCCGACTCCCGGCAGCACGATTTTTTCCGCGCGCAGCACGGCTTCCGGGTCCTCCGTCGCAATGGCGTCAGCTCCCACGGCGGCGAGAGACTTCATCACGGAAGTGAGGTTGCCCGCTTTGTAGTCCACAACGGCGATCACAGCAGCCCCTTGGTTGAAGGCAGCATTTTGCCGAGTTGCTTGTCGCGCGAGCAGGCCACGCGCAGCGCGCGCGCGAAGGCCTTGAACAGCGCTTCCACTTTGTGGTGGTTGGAGCGCCCGTACATCGTCTTGATGTGAACATTGGCGCGTGCGCCGCGCGCGAAGCCCTCGAAGAAATCCTCGACCAGCTCGGATTGCAGGTCGCCGACGAGGCGGGTTTTTACTTTTGTATCTACCACGTGCGCGGCACGGCCGCTCAGGTCAACGGCGGCCAGCCCCAGCGTCTCATCCATCGTCATCAAAAAATATCCAGCGCGCAGAATGCCGCGCTTGTCGCCGAGCGCGCGGTCCACGGCTTCGCCGAGCGCGATGCCCACGTCTTCCACCGTGTGGTGTTGGTCTACATCAAGGTCGCCCTTGCAGGTCAGGTCCAGATCAAACGCGCCGTGCCGCGTGAACAGCTCCAGCATGTGGTCGAAGAAGCGAATGCCGGTCGAAACCTTGTACCGGCCCGCGCCTTCAATGGTGAGCTTCAGGTGAATCTGGGTCTCGGCTGTCTTGCGGTCGATAATTGCAGTGCGCTTTTTGGTCAATTTGCTTCTCCGGTCCATCCGATTTCTTTTAGCACCTCTTCCATGGCCTGAGCGCCGCGCGCGGTGTGTTCGCGCGTGCCGATGGTGATGCGGACACAGCCGTCGCAGCCTGGGTCGCTGGAGCGGTCGCGCACCAGCACGCCGCGCTCGCGCATCGCGTGCGAAAAATCCGCGTGCTTGGGCCCAATGCGGGTCAGCACGAAATTCGCTTCCGATGGCCAGTAGCGGACGCCGAGGCGGTCGAGGGCCACGGTGAATTCGCCGCGCGCTTGAAGAACTTCGCTCACGTACCAGTCGATGTAAGGCTGATCTTCGAGTGCGGCGGGCAGGCAGGCGAGGGCCAATGAATTGACGCTGTAGGGCGAAATCGCGCGACGTAGCCAGCGCATCTGCTCGGGCGCGGCGGCCAGCAGGCCGAGCCGCAGTCCGGCGAGCCCGTAGGCCTTCGAGAACGTGCGCGCGACGATCAAATTGGGCGCGCGGCCAATCAGGTCCATGACGGTCTGGCCGTGGAAGTGGAAGTAAGCCTCATCCACCAGCACCGCCGCTTGCGGGGCCGCCTCCAGCACGCGCAGAATTTCTTCGCGACGCACAGCCTGGCCGGTGGGGCTGTTGGGATTGGCGATGGCGATAAGCTTCGCTGCCGGTGTGATTTTCGTCAAAAGGGCTTCGAGCGGAAAACAGAAATTCGCCTCCGCCGGAACCTCAACCAGCTTCGCATCGGTACCCGATGCATAGACAGCGTACATGGAGTAGGTGGGGACGGGCAGCAGCATTTCATCGCCCGCGCCGAGATACGTCTGGCAGAGGACGTGAATCGCCTCATCGACGCCGTTGGTCAGCAAAACCTGTTCGGGCGCGAAACCAAGATGCGCGGCGGCGACGCGCTCCACGCGCTCGCGTTCCGGATACATGGTAAGCTCGGCGCGCGAGATGCGACCCAGCGTCTCCAGTACCTTCGGCGAGCAGGCAAAGGTGTTCTCGTTAAAGTCCAGACGCACGCCGCCGCGGTCGCCGAGCGGAGGGTGATAGTCCTTCATGCGGCGGATCAAATCGCGCGGCTGCGGAATGGTTGCGGTAGCGTTATTCATCGATCCCTCTTGCTCGAATGGCTTCGGCGTGCCCGCACAGCCCTTCGGCTTCCGCCAGTGCGATAGCCGCCGGGCCAAGGCGGCGCAGGCCTTCCGGTGTGTACTGTTGCACGGTCATGACCTTGAGAAAATCCATTACACTCAAGCCGCCGCGCACACGCGCCAGCCCGCAGGTGGGCAGTGTGTGGTTGGGGCCGGAAACATAATCGCCGAGCGGCTGGGCGGAGAAGCGGCCCACAAAAACCGATCCTGCATTTTTCACCCAGTCGAGGTCTTCCATTGCGTCCACGGTGAGGTGCTCCGGCGCAATCGCATTGGTGAGGGAGCGGGCCTCTTCGATGGAAGATGCAACGATGGCCGCGCCGTTGCGCGCGATGGCTTCCGCCGCGATTTTGTTGGAGCGCGCGCGCTGCTTCACGCTGGCGATGACGGCCTTCGCCAGCGCGGCGTTGGTGGTGATGAAGATGGCCTCGGCGTCGGGGTCGTGCTCGGATTGGGCAACGAGATCGGAGGCGATTTCGTCGGCGTTGCCGGATTCGCTGGTTACCACAATCTCGGTGGGGCCGGCCAGCATGTCGATGGCGCAGTCGAAGGCGACGAGTCGCTTGGCCGCGGTCACAAAAGCGTTGCCGGGGCCAACGATCTTGTCCACTCTCGGAATCGTCTCCGTGCCATACGCCAGCGCGGCAATGGCGTGCGCTCCACCCAGCCGGTAAAACTCGGTGATGCCGAGCAGGGCGGCGGCGGCGAGAGTTTCCAGGGCTGGGCGCGGCGAGACGACAACGATGCGCTCGACACCGGCCACCTGCGCAGGAATCGCCGTCATGAGCAGCGTGGAAGGTAGCGGATAGCGGCCGCTGGGTACATAACAGCCAATGTTACGAATAGGCCGGATGCGCTGGCCCACCGTGACGCCGCTTGCCGGGGCGAAGCTCCAGTCCTTCGGCTTCTGGCGTTCGGCGAAGGCACGGATGTTCTTCGCGGCGAGGCGCAACGCACGCTCAAAGGCCGGCGAGACGGCTTCGAGCGCATCCTGCATTTCTTCTGGAGAGATACGTAACCATTCGGGTTGCGAATTGCCGTCAAATTTAGCGGCATAGCGGCGCAGCGCGGCGTCGCCGCCCTTGCGCACGCCCTCCACAATGCGCCGCGCCGTGGGCAGCGCGTGCTCATAGGCCGCGCTTCGCCGGGCAAGCAAGGCCTCAATCTTCGCCCGCCCGGCGGGCCCGCCGCGTCCCGTTGTAGAGATGAGCTTCATCGCTACAGCACCACCTTGTTCAGCGGATACTCCACGATTCCCGTCGCGCCCGCCGCCTTCAGCTTTGGAACCACCTCGCGCACCACACCCTCTTCGAGAATGGTGTTCAGGGCCACCCATTCGGAGTTGCTCAACTCCGAAACGGTGGGCGAATTGAGCGCGGGCAGAATGTTCAGGATGGTCGGCAGACTCGCCCTGGTCGCGTTCAGCATGAGGCCGACCTGCCCCTGCGCGTCAATGGCGGCGTTCAGCATGAGGGCAAGGCTGTCGATCTTCTGCTTTTTCCATGCGTCGTTGTAGGCGGCGCAGTTGGCGATCAGGTGTGTTTCACTCTCCATCACGGTGTCGATGATGCGCAGGCGGTTGGCGCGCAGCGAGCTTCCGGTTTCGGTGACTTCGACGATGGCGTCGGCCAGTGTGGGCGGCTTGACTTCTGTCGCTCCCCAACTAAACTCCACCTTCACCGGAACCTTCTTCTCCGCGAAGTAGCGCTTTGAGACTTCGACCAGCTCCGTGGCGATGGTTTTGCCGCTGAGGTCTTCGGCCTTCTGGTAGGGCGAGTCCTCTGGAACCGCGAGAACCCAGCGCACCTTCTGGCGACTCTGTTTGGAGTAGATGAGGCTGGCGACGCTTTTGACTTCGAGCCCGGTTTCGACGACCCAGTCAATGCCGGTGAGCCCAACATCGAGTACGCCCTTCTCGACGTAGCGGGCCATTTCCTGCGCTCGGATCAACATGCACTCGATTTCTTTGTCGTCGATGGACGGAAAATACGAGCGCCCGTTGGCGAAAATGCGCCAGCCCGCTCGCTCAAACAGCGCAATGGTCGCGTCCTGTAGGCTGCCTTTGGGAATTCCGAGACGGAGTTTGTTCGCCATCAGCGGGCCTCCTGCGTGACGGCGAGCGCAATCGGTTTGGTGAAGCAGCTTACCGTGCCTTCGTGGCAGACCAGGCCGTCGCCTTCGACCTCGACGCGGAACAGAAGCGTGTCGTTGTCGCAGTCCGTCGCGGCGTCAAGGATGCGGAGGCGGTTGCCGCTGGTCTCGCCCTTCATCCACAGCTTCTTGCGCGTGCGGCTCCAGAAGGTGACGAAGCCGGATTCGAGAGTTTTCTGATAGCTGGTCTCATTCAGAAAGCCGACCATCAGCACCTGTGCGGTTTTCGCGTCCTGCACAATGCCGGGGACGAGGCCACCTTCCACTTTTGAAAAATCAATTTGTATTTCGCTCATCGTTCCTCAATTTTTTCATGGTATTTGCCTGAACGTAAAAAGCCCGCCGGAGCTGCTGCGCCGGCGGGCTTCTGTTGATCCTGATTTCAGGCCATTAACTCAGGCCACACAGATTCGCCGGCATATTCGTCGCATGATGATGATGGTGCTGGCGAGGATGGCGGTGAATTTGCATCTGCAATAAAGCTAAATGGACCTGCGAAGTATGTCAACGGACCGTTTTCTTCAGTAGTGTCTCAGTTTGAAGGGTACGGGCTTCAGCCCGTACATTACCTGCTCAAAAACAAAGGGGCTTTAGCCCCTGAGGGTTCAAACTGAGACACTACCTTTTCTTCGCGCGCGGAGTGGCGGTCTTTTTTGGCAACGCTTTCTTCGCCACCTTTTTTGCGGTTTTCTTTGCGGTCTTTTTTGCTGGCGCGGATTTTTTCGCTGGCGCGGATTTCTTGCCTGAAGATTTTTGCGCTATGGGCTTCGCCACTTTCTTGGCGGCGGGCTTTTTCCGCGCTTCCAGAGTCTTTTTTGTAAGCAGCGCCTTCAACTCGTCCAGGTCCAGCTTGCGCGCCGACTTTCTCAGCCGCTCGATGTCGTAGAAGGCGCGCTTTTCTTCGAGGAAGACGTGGACGACGAAGTCCACATAATCCAGCAGAATCCACTCTGCCACGCGGCGGCCTTCCACTGCGTTGGCGTACGCGCCGAAATTGCGTTTGAGACGAAACTCGATTTCGTCGGCGATGGCTTCGGTCTGGCGGGTGTTGGTTCCGCTGGTGATGAGGAAGAAGTCGGTGAACCCGGAATCCTGGGGGTCCAACTCCAGCACGCGCGTGTCCACGCCTTTCTTCTCTTCGCAAGCCGCGGCCGCGGCCAGCACCATCGCGCGAGTTTCGTTCGATGCCATCCTGTTTGGGTTCCTCGTTTCGTTGGGGCTGCGGGGCCGTTCTGCGGAGCCGGGCAACCACTTCCTTTCATTCTATAGATGCGGATAGAGAGGGTGGGCACGGATGTATTCGGCAACCGCCGGATGGAGGACGCTGCCGGGGTTCGCCTTCTGAAGCAGAGCCGAGCGAATTTCGTTGGCCGAGACATCCTCGGCCAGATCGGTGAGCAGGTAAAGCCGGGAGCGGCGGCCATTCGACGCGGCCAATTCAAGCAGCCGCGTGCCGGGGAGTTCCGTGGCGAGCGGCTTTGCGCGAATGCCGCCGGGCAGCGCGCCTTCAACGTCGCTCAGGTTGAATCCGGGCCGCGCGCCGACAATGAAATCGCAGGCGGTGAGCAGTTGGGCGGGCCGGTGCCATTGGCCGATGCTGAGAAGCGAGTCGGCTCCGAGAATGCAGAAGAGCGCGTCGTCCGGGCTCAACCGCCGCCGCAGAGTCTCCAGCGTTTCGAGTGTGTAGTTCGATTTTCCGTCGGAGCGGGGAGCGTCGAGGAGCGATACTTCCACTCCCGGCTCATCTGCGAAGGCCAGCCGCGCCATGGCAACGCGGTCGTCAAAGCTGGCCGGGGCCGCATCCGGTTTCAGCGGCTGCACGGCGACGGGCGCGACCAGCACGCGGTCCAGCGCCAGCCGTTCGCGCGCCAGCCGCGCCAGAGCCACGTGCCCGCGATGGGGAGGATCAAAGCTTCCGCCGAAGAGCGCCACTCGCATCGTGATTTCATCGTATCCCGGCTATGCTGGAAGTGGGGCGGATGAAAGCGACGGCATACATTGGACTGGGCTCGAACCTCGCGTCCTCGGCGGGAGATCCGGCGGAGACGGTACGCGCGGCCATCGGCGCGTTGTCTGCAACCGGGACAGTGGATGCGGTGTCGTCGCTCTACCGGACACAGCCGGTGGGCTATCGCGAGCAGCCGTATTTCATCAACGCGGTTGCGCGCGTGGTCACCCAACTGGAGCCCGAGGCGTTGCTTCGGGCGCTGCTGGAAATTGAGCGCGCGTTCGGGCGCGACCGGCGGCTGAGTGTTCCCAAAGGGCCGCGCACGCTCGACCTCGACCTTTTGCTTGTTTTCCAAAGTGACAGCCGGGATGCGATTGTGTATGACATACCGTCGTTGAAGCTGCCGCATCCGGAAATTGTGAATCGCCGCTTTGTGCTGGAGCCGCTGGCTGAAGTGGCTCCGGAGCTTCGGCTTCCGGCGTCTGGAAAGACCATCCGCGAACTGCTGGAAGCGCATTTGGCCGGAGGCGGCGCGGAGGAGGAAGTTACGCGGATATGAGAATGGAAACGGCGCTGCGCGCGGGCAGCGCCGTTCACCGGGGCTCCGCTATTTCGTTTTGATGCGCAGGTTGATGACAACCTTGGGGCGCGAGTCATACGAGCTGATGCCGCGCGTATCGCTCTTGATGTCCCTGTAGCGCGCCCACACCTGGTAATCGGTGTCGTTGGCAAGCTGGCCGAAATGGTAGGTTCCGTCCGCGGTGGAGATGAAGCTGCGGATGCTGTTGGTCTTGCCGTCTTCCAGGTAAACGATCGCCCCGGACAGCGGTGTATCGCTGCTGCTCAATACCTTGCCCTGCACCGTCTTGGCGCTGTTCTGCGGCGCGGGAGCCGCGGCCACGGCCATCAATGGAACCATCAGCAAAGCGGCAAGAATGGAATGGATCGCCAGTTTTTTCATTCGTTACTCTTCCTCTTCCTCAGTACCTGCGGGGCCGCTCCCCTCGTCGTCATATTCATTCTCGACTTTGATGATTTCGAGCGGCTCGGTGGTAATCACTTCAAACTCGGTTCCGCATTCGTCGCAAACCACGACGTCGCCTTCCTCGACTTCGTCGGCTTCAATGTCGAGCGGGCTTTCACATTCGGGGCAAATCGGCATAATTCCTCCACGGAGATGGGGCCTCAAAACGCAGGATGATTCCTTTCATGTTGAAGAGAACCGGGCTGCGCGTCAAGCTCGTTTCCGGCAAAAAATGCATTTCCATTAGACGAAATGAGTTTCAAAATGGAGCTTTGCTTCAAAGCCCGTTCGCAACCTCACGGTCTATTTCTTGCTGTGACGGCGTGGGACGCAAACTGGATGCCACCGCCGCCTTGATCCCGCTTGTTCGGGTGAAGGCGAAACTTCTTTGCTCCCGGCTCATCCAATGCACCAGTTCTTTCGCCGGAGTTGCGCACATGCCTTCTTTGCTTGATCCCATTCGTATCGGCAGCCTGATGTTGCCGAACCGCGTCTTCATGTCGCCGCTCACGCGACTCAGGGGTACGGAAGACAACATCCCGACTCCCTTGATGGTCGAGTACTATGAGCAGCGCGCCGGAGCCGGGCTCATCGTCACCGAAGGCGTTCCGGTGGACCCCATGGGCGTGGGCTACCGGCAGGTGCCCGGCGTGTGGAGTCAGCGGCAGGTGGAGGCGTGGAAGCCGATTACGGCGGCGGTACACAATGCGGGCGGCCATATTTTTATGCAGATCTGGCACGTGGGGCGCATCTCGCATCCCATGTTCCTGCACGGTGAGTCACCGGTCGCTCCGAGCGCCATTCGTCCGCAAGGCCGCGTGAACCTGGTGCATCCAGTGACCGAATTTGAAACACCGCGCGCGCTCCGGACCGAAGAGGTAAAGGCCGTGGTGGAGCAGTTCCGGCGCGGCGCCGCGAACGCCCAGGCCGCCGGGTTTGACGGCGTGGAAGTGCACGGCGCGAATGGCTATCTGCTCGACCAGTTTCTCCAGGACGGGACAAATCAGCGCACCGATGAGTATGGCGGCTCGATTGAGAACCGCGCGCGCCTGTTGCTGGAGTGCGCCGACGCCGCGGCTTCAGTTTTTGGCGCGGAGCGAGTTGGCATGCATCTGGCGCCGCATTCGCCGGCGCATGATATCAGCGACTCGACTCCGCTCGAAACCTTCACCTACGTCATGCGGGAGTTGCGCAGGCGCCGGCTGGGCTTCATTTCTGTGCGTGATCCGCTGGGGCCACAGCATCTGGGACCCGCGCTGAAAGAAGCGTTTGGCGGCGTGATTGTCCTCAATGAGGGATATACGCGAGAAACGGCGGAAGAAGTATTAGAGCGGGGCGAGGCCGACGCCGTGTCTTTTGGAAAGCTATTCATTGCCAACCCCGACCTGCCCCGGCGCTTTGCCGAAAACGCGCCGTTGAACCAGCCGGTTCCGCAGACCTTCTATGCGGCAGGGGCGGAGGGTTATGTGGACTATCCGCCGTTGCCGGAGAATTGAGCGGCGATTCCCTCTGGCCGCGATCCGCTGCATTTCCCGGTTCTGGTAATGAGATGCGGCGGAACGCAAGCCCGGCTGCCATTGGCCTCGCACAGCCAATGAGCCGCAAAACAAGGAAACCCGCCTCGAAAGGCGGGTTTCTCTGCTGTTTGTCTTGGTCAGGTTGTTTTAGTCACCCATAACCGGCTCTTCGGTCTCGACCTTGGGAGCGGGCTTGATGGAATCCAGCGTGACCATGCCTTCCGGCGTCTTCTCGCCGAGAACTTCCTCGCGATAAAGCTTCGCCATCTGGGAGTTTTTGGCATCTTCCTTGAGCTTCGCGTCGCGTGCGCGGGTTTTCTCCTCGCGCGCGTTCTTGGCGATGCCCGACTTCTCGAAGGTGTCGTTGGCGGCCGCGTTCACGTGCTCCTGGTTGACAGCCAACGAAGACTTGGTCTGCCCGATCCCAACCTTCTTGCCGCCCGCGAAGATTTCATGCCGCCCGTGCTCCTCATACCACTTGGTGAGCGTCGAGGTCATGTGCATCTTCTCGATGATGTTCCGCCAGCCCACGCCCGTGTTGTAGGCGCAAAAGCTGATTTCGCCTTCCTGCGTGGCATAGGGGATGATGCACTGCTCGGTGCGGCGGAAGTCGTAGTTGAACAGGTCCTGGAACCACATGCTGGCGATGAACAGGAAATTCCAGCGGTCGGCGCGGCGCTGCTCGATGTCGGCCATGGTGCGGTCAGCAGTGACCTTGCCGTACTTGCGTCCGGTTGCGCCAAAGCACTTGTCGAACTTGGCGAGCAGGTCGGAGATACGGAAGTGAGTCGGCGATTTGCGCGGATTGTAATTGCGCAAAAGCGCCAGCCCGATCCCAACCACCGAGAGGAACTTCCCGCGCGCCGCGTCATTGATCTTCGCGACGTCTTTGGCAAGCTGGTCGGCGTTCAGGAAGGCGGTGACGGGCACGGCCTCCTTGGTTTCCTTGTCGATCATCAGCGCCATGCCCATGCCGCAGTCCGGATGGCAGCCGCAGGAGAGCTGGCCCCAGTCGGATTGCGGGCCGTGCACCAGGTCAGCCCAGTCGGAAAAGGTGCTCATAAAGCTGATGGGGAACCAATCGCGCTCCGGCTCACCCAGCTTCAGTTGCCTCTTCACGTCGTGCGCAAGGTGGCTCTGCGTATAGCGCTGCGCCTGGCGGCGCTCGTCGCTCAACCCCTCGTCGCGCCCGGTAAAGGAGACCGGCTGGAAGCTGATGAAGTTGATCTTCTTCGGGTTATCCATCGCGAACTGGATGATGCGGCCCACCTGCTCGTTATTGATACCGTTAATCAGCGTGGTGACCGGAACTATATCCACACCCGCCTCGTGCAGATTTTCAATCGCCCGCAGCTTCACGTCGAACAGGTTGCCGACTTTGCGGTGCGAGTTGGCGGCGTTGCCGATGCCGTCGAACTGGAGATAGGC
>JBAUHD010000437.1:0-6765 GCA_049680085.1 Acidobacteriaceae bacterium | reverse complement strand
GATCCAGTCGCGGATGAGATGGAGGCTCGCGTTGTAGCGCATATTCTGCGCGACTCCGAATTTGACTTTGGATTGCTCGGCGGCGGCAAGCATCTGGCGGACCTCATCGGCGTTCATGGCCAGCGGCTTTTCGCAGAGGATGTGCTTGCCGTATTTCGCGGCGAGGAGAATGTGCTCGAGATGGAGGGCGTCGGGCGAGACGATGAATACGGCGTCAATTTCGGGCGAGGCGCAGAGTTCGGCGGGCGTGGGGAAGACGGCGGGGATGGAGAATTCGCGGGCGTTGGCTTCGGCTTTGGCCGCGTCGCGCCGCCAGAGGCCGGCGAGTTGCGCCTGGGATGCGCCGCGGAACGCAGGCATGAGGCGGCGGACGGCGTGATGTCCGAATCCGAGGATGCCGAAGCGGATCATTGTGCGCCATGCTTGAAGATGTTTTCGGCGAAATAGTTCACGACGCGGGCCTGGTCCTGGAGCATTTCAATGTAGGCGTTTTGCAGGAGCTGGGAGCGGGCGTCGCGTAATTGTTTGCGGATGGCCTGCTGTACGCGCGGGTCGCTGAGATCGCGCTGTCCGGCGGATTCCTTGTCGAGCAGCTTGTAGATGGCATAGCCGACCTGTTTTTTGCCGACGCCGGTGCTCTCAAGAAGAGGCAGCACGCCGGTGACCTGGCCGGGGTTGAGCTGGGTGATGGCGGCGTAAACCTGACCGTCGGACTTGAGTTGCGATTCGGAGACGATGCCCATGTCGCCGCCGCTCTGGGCGTTGTCGGGCCGCTCGGAGAAGTTGGCGGCGAGCATTCCGAAGTCTTCGCCGCTGGCGATGCGGGTGCGGATCATGTCGATTTTGCGTTTGGCCTCAGCGTCGTTGGCGGCCTTGCTGTTCTGGAGATTGCCGGCCTGCTGGGCGGGCGTGGGAATGGAGGTCACGACGATTTCCGCGATGTGGTACTGGGGCTCGGGCAGATTGAAGTCGACTTTGTGGTCGTTGTAGAACTTGGCGATGTCGGCGTCGGTGATGTTGATCTTGGAATTGATTTCCTTGTTGAAGAGCTTCTCTTCGGTTTTATTGCGGCGAATCTCATCTTTGAGCTTGGGGAGGGTGAGGTGCTGCTGGTCCAGCCACTTCTGGAATTCCTCTTTGGTGTACGGGGCCTTGATCTCTTCGAGCTTGGCCTGCACTTCCTCGTCGCTGGCGGTGAGGTGGAGCTTGGCGGCGCGCTGCATGAGGATTTCGTGGTCGATGAGGTCGTGGACGATGTTGAGGCGCACGATGTCGGCCTGCTCTTTGGAGGGCTGGCGGTGCGAGTCGCCGAGGGTGGCCTGGTAGCGCAGGTCCAGGTCGGCGTGCAGGATGGGCTTGCCGTTGACGGTGGCGACCACATCGGGGCCGGGGGCGCGGTGGCATCCGGCGACGGAGAAGCCGAGCGCGAGCGCGGCAGCGGCGGCGAGGACGCCGAGGCGGCTAGATTTGCGCGGGGAGACTTTGTTGCGCAGGATCGGAGGGGGACCGTCAGGCGCGGCGTTCGATATGTGTTGCAAAAATTTCTCCTTGAGGAGCTGCGTTTGTTTCCCCACTCAAGCAAAAACGGCTTGAGTGGGCCACCCGTTGCTGAAGCAAAAGCGGCTTGAGCTGGGAACCCGACGCAGTCCTCTCCTGTCCAGCAATGCACCCGACTGGCAGGTTTTTTACAGGATAATCGAAATGGGGCGGGAGGGTGAGCACGGTCCCTTCCGGGCACCGGCGGCCCGGGGCCGGCCAGCTTAACTTGCGGCCCGAATCTCTTCCCGCACGATGCGGCGGAGCGTCTCTTCCAGCTTTGGCGTCTTCCCCTCAATATGCTGGTGCAAAGCATTGTTTATCAGCGTCTGATAGCCGGTGGCTCCGCCCGATTGATCGGCCTGCTGTAGAAAATGGTCCACCACGTCTTCGTCCAGGCGGATGGTGATGCGCGTTTTTCCGCGACGCTTCGGTTCCGCGGGCAGAACCCGGCCCCGCTTTCCTTTGCTGAAATCATATTGCTGTTTCATCGCATTTCCTCATACTGAAATCGCTCGTGCGGCTCCGCTGCTCGCGCGGAGATGATGCGAATTGCCGCGCCGCGCGACTGAAGTCGTGCCCTGATACGAAACCGAGATTTTTCAGCAGGCTGTTGAGCGTGCCCTGATACGAAACCGAGATCTTTCAGCGGGCTGTTGAGCCGTACCCCTTTGAACGGGCGAGTCTCTTTCCGCGGCCTGCAAAGCCGCACTGGTTGAATTGAAGAGGCTGGCGGCGGCAATCAACTTCCATGCAGGGATGGACGGCGTGTGCGACAATAGAGGCTAGCGAAGTGGATTCGCTTTTCCGGCGGGTTTCGAGGACTACCGGGACGACGGGAGATTATGCCATGCTCGATAACCTGTTTACACCGACCCATCTAATTATTGTTCTCGTCATTGCGCTGCTGGTGTTTGGCCCGCGCAAGTTGCCGGAGCTTGGCAAAGGGCTGGGCGAAGGGCTGAAGGGGTTTAAGGAAGGGATCAAGGGGATCAGCGGCAATAACGATGCGCCGCAGACGCAGCAGACGATGGCGAAGGTCGAGCCTCCCGCGCAACAGCCTCCGGCGGCGACGCAGGTCAAGTAGGCCGCGGGGCGGCGCTACTTCAGGAAGAAAGAACCATCCCTCAGCGGCTAAAGCCGCGCTCAATTCAAGGGACTTTGTGGCACGGCCAGGGAGGAAATGCAGGTCCCTCCGCTGCGTCCGCTGCGCGGACTCCGGTCGGGATGACAAGGTTAGCATTTGGGTTGCAGCAAAGTTGGATCTGCCCTGAAGCTCTGCCTTTCCCGAAAATCCAGGTCGAATTTTAAGGCTCCCGACGGGAGCCTTTTCGTTTTGGTTTCAGGCGGCGATGAGGGCGACGGCGGCCAGGGCCAGGACCATGCCGGCGAGCTGGCTGCGGGTGGCGCGTTCCTTGAGCAGCCATGCGGCGAGCAGCATGGTTCCGGCGGGGTAGAGCGAGGCGAGGACGGCGGTGACGTCGAGCCGGGCCGAATGGGCGGCGATGAGATAGAGCAGATTTCCGAAAGTGTCGAGCGTGCCGGCGATCAGGGCGAGGAGGAAGAATTTTCCTTTGGGGAAGCCGTGGCCGGTAGAGAAGCGGCGGCGGCTCGTTAGCCAGAAGACGAGTCCGGCGAGCGCCGCGGACGAGGCACTGGCGATGCGCATGGAGATGAGGGGGCCGAGGATTCCCTGGCTGGAAGCAAGGTGCATGAGGATGAGCATGGCTCCGAAGGAGAGGCCGGCGAGGACGGCGAGAGCGAGGGGCGGCGGGGAAAGGGAAAAAAGTGCAGGTTCCTCGGCTTCGCTCGGAATGACAATTCTTTGTACAGTGGCATTATTTCGTGCGGTGGCGTTCTCGGGAGTGGTGGCGCTTGTTTGGGTTGGGGATTTGGGATCTGGGGTGTAGGCGATGAGCCAGATGGCCAGGGCGGCGATGGCGAATCCGGCGAGGCGGCGCGGCGTGGGATGGCCTTCCTGGAACCAGGAGTAGACGACGGGGAAAACGGCGGTGAGCACGCCCGAAACAGCGGCGGAGAGGCCCATGGCTCCGCGGGCGAGCGCAGCGTAAAGCGCGATGAGGCCGAGGCCGCAGAAGATTCCGGCGAGGAATCCGTAGAGACTGTAGCCGGACGAAGCGGCGTGCAGGGAAAAGGCCGCGATGTAGAGCAGCAGCAGGCCAAAGCCGTGGGCGACGGCGACGACGAAGGCGGGGGCGGCGCGCTTGGTGGTCAACCCGCCGGCGAAGTCAGCCGCTCCCCAGACGGCGGCGGTGCTGAGGCCCAGACCCGCGACGGAGCCGCCGGAATCCATCAGCGTTCTACGGAGGCCCTTCCGGGATAGTAGTACTGCTTGGCCGTCACATCGAGTCCCGGCACATCGACGGTCACGTTGATGGTGTGGCGTTTTTCGCTGAGCGTGGGCTGGTGGCTGTAGTAGCCGAGCGTGTATTGGGTGCGGAGCGAGTCGGTGATGGCGGCGAAGCTCCTCTGGATTCCGTTTTCAGAAATCTCGGATTCGAGCGAGCCTCCGGTCAAGATGGCGTAACGCGGCATGATGTTGTTGGTGGGCAGCAGCGGGAGATGGAGCTTGTCCAGATAGCCGACGCCCCAGAGGGCGGAGTCGCCGACGAGGGTTCCGTAGACGGAGATGTTGTTGGTGAGCAGGTATTGAATGACTTCCTTCTGGGTGGCTTTGCTGCCGGACTCTTTACCGTCGGTGATGACGTAGATGATGCGGCGGCGGCCCTTAGGCTGCTGCGAGAGCGCTGTGGCGGCGGCCAGAATGGCGTCGTTCAGCGGGTGCTTTTCCCTGGGTAAGTTGAGGAAGGGACCGCCGTTGCCGCGCTGCGTGTTCAGGTTGGGGTCCACCTCGCGGCCGTTGATCTGGGGGCCGCCGGCGAAGGGGCCGTCGACCATGGGCACGCCCATGCTGCGGCCGGTGCGCTTGGAGGATTGCAGCGCGGCCTGAAGGCGCGGGCCCTGCGAGGCGGTGAAGGTGGTGACCATATCCGGGCTGGAGTTATAGGTGAAGACGGCGACGGAGTCGGCGGGGCCGAAAGCGCCGGAGAGCGCGCCAAGGCTCTGGTTGACCTTGCGCATGATGTCGGCGGGCAGGCTCTGGTCAATGACGAAGGCGCAGGAGAGCGGATAAGGGTCGGTGGTGAAGAAGCCGATGTGCTGTTCCTGCCCGTCCTCATAGACCTTGAACTGACGCCAGTTGAGGCCGGGGACGAGTTGGTGATGCTTGTCGCGGACGGTGACGGGCACATCGACGTAGTTGACGGGGACGCGGATGAGATAAGTGGAGGCCTCGTCGAAGGTTTTCGGAATCACGGGCGGCTTCTGCTGGGGACCTGATTGTGGCCCGTCGGTCGGTGGCTGGGTGGGCGCCGTCGTCTGTTGCGTATCCGACGCTGGCTGCGGCGCGGTTCCGGAGCCGGGCTTGACGCGGTCTTTCAGGTCAATGAGGCCGGAGGGCGCGGGCGCGTTGGGGACACTCTGCGCATCGGAAGCCTGCGGTTGCGGGACCGGAGCATCGGGCTGCGATTGTTGTTGCGGCGCCGCTCCAAAAAGAAAGAAAGACAGTGCCAATACCAGGGCGCCTTGCGTCACCAGGGATCCTCCAACGACACGCCGCAAACTGGTCCGAAATGGCGGACTACGGCGTAATCCCAGACTACCAGAGTGCTGGCCGCACGGGCGGGCGCGCCTCCGGCGCAATCCTGGTGTCGGCATGGGTGGCCGCTCCCTGTGGTCGCGGGATGGGTCCGAGTCCATCCCGAAGCAAACGGCAGGCTTCCTGCCTTCGATTCACTTCAGTTTTCTGGATGAAAACGATACAAATCGCGGAACAGCAAGGCTGACAATTGCGCGTCAAACGCCGTCTAATGGGGTGGATGATGAAGCTTCGTTTTCATGTTTTGTTTGCGGCTGCGATGGCGGCCCTGCTGGTGGGCGCGGGGTATGCGTGCGCGCAGACGACTCCTTCGGCGGGCGCTCCGCCGCCGGTTTCGGATTTTCCGGACACGACGCAGCAGGGCGCGAAGCCGGAGGTGACGTTTAAGGTCAACTCCAGTCTGGTGAGCTTGTTTTTTACGGCGCGCGATAAGCACAACGGACTGGTTCCCACGCTGAGTCGAAGCGATTGCAGCGTTTCTGAAGACAAGCAGCCGCAGACCATCAAGGACTTTACGGCGGAGACAGATCTGCCGCTGACGCTGGGGATTCTGCTGGATACCAGCGGCAGCCAGCAGACGGTGCTTCCGCTGGAGCAGCAGGCCGGGGGCCGGTTTCTGCACCAGATTCTGCGCCCCAAGGACGAGGCGTTTGTGGTGACGTTTGACGTGGACGTGGACCTGGCGCAGGACTTCACGAACAATGTGGACGCGCTATCGCGGGCGCTGGACAAAGCCACGATCAACACGGCGGGCGGCAACGGCGCGGGCGGGATTCCAGGCATCGGGCAGGGGCCGTTCCCGACGCAGGGCGATCCTAAAGGGACGTTGCTGTATGACGCTGTGGCCGAGGCTTCGAAGGACAAGCTGAGTACCGAGACGGGACGGAAGGCCCTGATTCTGCTGACGGACGGCGAGGATTTGGGATCGATTACCAAGCCCAACGGGGCGATTGAGGCGGCGCAGAAGGCGAATGCGATCGTGTATGTGATCCTGATTGCCGACCGCTGGGGCTACTACAACAGCGGCATGATGTACACGGGTTCCAGCCAGATGAAAAGGCTGGCCGACGCGACCGGCGGGCGCGTGATCGACGTGGGCAACAACGGCAGAAAGCTTGAAGACGCCTTCGACGAGATTCAGCGCGAGCTGCGGACGCAGTATCTGGTGAGCTATGTTCCGAAGGATAAGGATCTGGACGGGGGCTTCCGCAAAGTGGATATCCAGTGCAAGGGCGATGGGCTGAAAATTCAGGCGCGCAAGGGGTATTACGCGATCGGGAACATGAACTGACTGGCCGTCAAGGCGACTGCTTCGCGTGACTGCTCCCGGTGGTCGCGCGAGGCGTGTCGTGCCGCCCGATGCGAACTGCGGTCCCTCACTTCGTTCGGGATGACAATGTTGGTGAATTTGTCGTGACTCGTCTCAGGCGCGGATGGTTTTTCCTTCAAAGTAGGACTTGTTGGCCATGTGGCAGGCGGCGGCGGCATTGCGGCCGAATACCACGTCTTCGACGACGGGCTGGCGCGTGCGGACGGCGTTGAAGAAATTT
>JBAUHD010000436.1:0-4466 GCA_049680085.1 Acidobacteriaceae bacterium | reverse complement strand
CGCGATCCGCGAAGGCGGCAGGACCGTCGGCGCGGGTACCATTACGGAAATACTTCAGTAGGACTGGCCCCCTCGGCTTCGCTCAGGACAGGCTAGGCACACGCGCCTTCGGCGCAAAACAAGTCGCAGAAGGCGGGATGAACAGTCCCGCCGGACGCGGAAAGAATTGGCCGGGCAGGAGTCCGGAGAATCATTTAGGATAAAAGATATGCGGGAAATCGTGACATTGCAGTGCCCGGAGTGCAAGGAGCGCAATTATTCGACGACGAAGAACAAGAAGACGACCACTGGTCGCCTGGAGTTCTCGAAGTTTTGCAAGCGCTGCCGTAAGCACACCGCGCACAAGGAAACGAAATAAGCTGTGGCTGTTCCGGGGCGCCCGTGAGGGCGCGTGTGCCTGGACGGCCAGTCCCAGGGGCGTAAGCTCAACGGTTAAACTGTCGGTCTCCAAAACCGAACTTGGGGGTTCGAATCCCTCCGCCCCTGCCAGGTTTTGAGCGAAGAGAAACTTCCCGGGTGGGTCCGGGACACGGAGTTGCGCAGTGTCACTCCGGCAAAAGAAGGATTTTATGGCAAAGGCAATCACAGCGCCCGAGCAAGAGCGTACCGCGGCGAAGACGGGCGACAACCAGGTGACGAGCCTGATCACGCGCACAACGCAATTCCTGAAAGATGTGCGCTCGGAAATGCGAAAGGTCGTCACGCCCGCTTGGGCCGAGGTGCAGAGCACCACGATCGTCGTGCTCGTAACCGTGTTCGCCTTCGCAGCGTTTTTTTATGTAGTGGATTCGGTGCTTGACCGCGCACTGCGCGTGTTGCTCCACTGGCTGGGTGGCCTGTAAGGAGCGCGCCGAGAGGACCGGAATGACAGAAGAAATTCAAAACGACAACACCGCAGAAGCCGTCGAGGGCGCGGAGACTCCAGCCGAACAGCTGAGTCCTCCGGCCAACGAGCAGTTCAAGTGGTACATCATCCACGCCTACTCGGGGTTCGAGCGCAAGGTGCGCGAGTCCCTTGAGAGCCGCGTGCAGGCTTTCGGACTCCAGAACCGTATCGGGCGCGTCATGATTCCGACTGAGCCGGTAACGGAGATCGTCAACGGTAAAAAGCGAACGGTCGAGCGGGTATTCCTTCCCGGATATGTGCTGGTCGAGATGGACCTCGACAACGACTTGTGGCACGTCATCAAGAACACGCCGCGCGTCACAGGCTTTCTGGGAACGGGCGACAAGCCGGTCGCGCTCAGCGAGGCCGAGGTCGGTTCGATCCTGTTCCGCAGTGAAGTCTCGAAGGAGAAGCCGCGGCTCAAGCTCAAGTTTGAGAGGAGCGAGTCGGTGCGGATTACCGAAGGGCCGTTCGCCAACTTCAACGGCATCGTGGACGAGGTTAACGAGGACCGCGAAACCGTGAAGGTGATGGTTACAATTTTTGGCCGCTCAACTCCGGTGGAGCTCGAGTTTGGCAAAGTCGAAAAAGTCGAGTAAGACGGCGATTTCGCCAGACGGTCTACAAAAAAATCAGAAAATTACAAGCTGAAAGCTAGTAGCTGGGAGAGTTTCAAAAAAATGCCACCGACAAAGAAAGTACAAACGCAGGTCAAGCTCCAGATTGAAGCAGGCAAGGCCACGCCGGCGCCTCCGGTCGGCCCCGCCCTCGGCCAGGCGCAGGTCAACATCATGGAGTTCTGCAAGCAGTTCAACGCGCGCACACAGAACAAGGACATGGCCGGACTGATTATTCCTGTCGTCATCACGGTCTATGTGGATCGCAGCTTTACCTTCATTACCAAGACTCCGCCCGCGGCCGTCCTGCTGAAGAAAGCCGCGAACCTCGCCAAAGGCTCCGGCGTCCCCAACAAAACGAAGGTGGGCACGGTGACCGAAGCGCAGGTGCTCGAAATCGCAAAGCAAAAGATGCCTGACTTGAACGCCGCTTCGGTCGAGGCGGCCGTCAAGAGCATCAAGGGCACGGCGCGCTCCATGGGTGTGGATGTCGTCGCGTAAACAAACTCCATCGAGCAGATGAGTCCCGATTCTCGCGGAATCGGGACTTTCTGTTTGCGCTGCACGACTCGCATCTGCTGCGGATAGTGAACTCTCCATCGCGGAGTGGCTGGCCGTTGAGGCCTTTTTCTGAATCTCACGGTTGAGTAGCTGCCGTTGATGTTCTGAGCTGCGAGAGAGCCTGCCGGTGAAATATTTTCTTCCGCTTCTACATTTCCTCTTTCACATCGGCTACTTCGGCCCGCTTCTCATGGGCATTCTCGACTCGTCATTTCTGATGCTGCCTTTCGGCAACGATCTTCTGGTGGTCGGCCTGGTCGCCCACAATCATCACGGAATCGTCCTGTATGTGCTGTCCGCCGCATGCGGATCGACGGTTGGAGCACTGGCGCTGGCGCTGGTTTCCCGCAAGCTCGGAGAAGAAGGAATCGCCCGGCTGGCCGGGCAAAAGCGCTATGACAAGCTAAAGAACCGCATCGGCACGCACGCCGGCCCGGCCATCGCGTTGGGCGGCATCGCCCCTCCGCCTTTTCCGTTCACCATGGTGATCGCCGCCGCCGCCGCGCTCGACTATTCGATATGGAAGCTGCTGGCAATCAATTTTGTGTCGCGCGCCTGCCGCTTCGTGCTTCTCTCCTGGCTGGCCCTCAAGTTCGGACAGCAGGTGCTCGCCATTGCCAAGTCCAAGCCGTTTGAGTGGAGCATGGCGGCATTCATCTTTCTGTGTGTTGTGGGCAGCGCATTTTCCATCTGGCGGTGGCTGCGCCGCTCCCGCGGCCAGAGTCAACAGGCAGATCGTTGATTCATCCGGCACGGGGAAGTTGTTCCGGTCCTCGTGAAGACTTGCGGTACCGCGGCTTCAAACAAAGCTCGTTCGTCAGCACCATGCAGGCAGCCGTGAGCGGGGCCGGGACAGGCAATTTGGAATCCCAGGGTGCTGACTCTCAGATCCGATGGCGCACTCAATCAAACGCCGCTCATGTGCTTGATGGCTGCAATCTGGTAGTCATGAGGTTCTATGCCGGTGGAATGCATTTCCACCTTGCCGGAAGGGGAGCGTCGCACTTCGAATCCAGTCGGGCCGCCCATCTTCCATGGCAGCGATCCATCGCCAAAGAGGAGCACCGTTAGTTGCCGCCCGGCTTGCTCGCCGGTCGTCAGTCCGACACCCCCCAGAGGCAGGATGGAGCCAGCTTTCACAAAGACGGGAATATTCTCCTGGGATCCCGGAACCGTATACGTGCGCCCGCCCTGAAAGGCCTGACCTGACCAGAAATCATGCCACGCCCCTTTGGGCAAAACTACCTTGCGGGCGTCTTCGCCGGCGAACAATGGCGCGACCAATATTCTGTCGCCCATCATGTACTCGTCATCGACTACAAGCAGCGACTCGTCCTCTGGATCGTCCATGATCAAGGCCCGAAAGGGAGGAGTGCCGTTGAGTTCATAGTCCGCAAACGCGCCGCGAAGATAGGGAACCAGGCGCATGCGCCACTCGATGATGCTTCTGCAACGCGACTCAAGCGTCTTCCAGTCCGCGGACAGATCATTGGCATTGTTCTTCTTTGAGTCAATCTGTTTCCATGGCGGATTCTTGATGTACCAGGCATTGACCATGGCTAGCGGCGAAAAGATCACCGTCTGCAATCGCCTGATAAGGTCTTCGTCATTCTCTGCATCGCGTACTTCGGGACACCACAAAAGTCCACTAAAGCCCGCATTCACAAGGGCGCGTACAAATTCGCGGTGGCCGTACAAATCGCTGTACAACACGAACGGATATGGGGCCGCCAGTGCGCCGCTCGAACGGACGAGATTGTAGGTCGGCTTTTGCCTCTCTTCAAATTGCCGCAGAATTGCGTCCTGGTAGCGTAGTCCGAACACCTGGTGCATCTGCTCGCCATCGAGCCCTGATGGAAACTGCGTGAACTCTGGAAACGACCATCCACCCGTGTAATCGGAGTTGTCGCATTCGTCCAGCTTGAAACCTGTGATCCCAAGGTCAATCAGCTCTTTGCCGTGATACTCTCCAAAAATTGTGCGGGCAGGCGCACCCGCGAAGTCTGGTACAAGTCCGCCAAACACGCCATAATCCGCTGAATAGGGCAGAAGCTTCTCAAACAGCGGCGAGGATGGGTGCGTAAAGGCGTGTTCCCAAAGATTAATCCGATACCCCAGACGTTTTGCCGATTCTATGAATCCACGCGGGTTGCTGAAGCGTTCAGCATCCCACTGAAACGAACATGAATAGGAGTGCGATTGCCAGCCTGGTTCCAGGCCAAGCACATCGCAGGGAATTTTGCTGTCGCGCAGGTCCTGAGCGATTGCGATGACTTCGTCGGCGTTCCCTTGTCCATACGCGCGGTACCAGAAACCCAGCCCCCATTCCGGAGGCGCGACCCCGCCCCCTGAAAACAGGTTGTAGCGCCGGACTGCGTCCATCATCGAAGGACCGGCGAACA
>JBAUHD010000435.1:0-12652 GCA_049680085.1 Acidobacteriaceae bacterium | reverse complement strand
GGCTTCAGCAGAGCCGGAGCCGCGCTCAACAGCGCGTCAATCTCCTCCAACTCGGCATTTACGTAAATTCGGAGCGCCTGAAAGGTCTGTGTCGCGGGATGAATAAAATGCCGCCCGGATTTCATCGCCGGGGCCGCGGCCGATACCACTCTGGCTAGTTCCGCCGTCGTCGTAATCGGCCGGGCCCGGACAATGGCTCTGGCGATTCTCCGCGACCTCCTTTCCTCTCCGAATTCGTAAATCAGGTCGGCAAGCTCTTTTTCGCCGAACTGGTTTACCACTTGTGCGGCGGTGAGCCCCCGACGCGGATTCATCCGCATGTCCAAAGGGCCCTCCGCCTGAAAACTGAATCCTCTCTGTGCCTCGTCGAAGTGCATCGAGCTGGCCCCAAAATCGGCCAGCAGGCCATCCACGCTGCCCGCCGCCAGCAACTCCGGCGCGTGCGAAAACTCCACATCGTGGAAGACCAGGTCCGGCATGGCCGCACCCAGTTCGCGGCCTACTTCCTCCAGCCGCTCCTTGGCCAGCGCCATCGCCGCCGGATCGCGGTCAAAGCAGATCAGCCTGCCACCCTCGCCAACCAGCCGCGCTATCGCGCTCGCATGCCCTGCGAATCCCAGGGTCGCGTCCACATAAACGCCGCCCGGATGCACATTCAGGAATCGGATCGCTTGTTGTAAAAGAACTGGCACATGCCGCTCACCGCCACTCATGTGCTCCCCCTGGGGGGTTGGTTAAAGCCCAAAGTCCGCCAGCGCCTTTTCGTCGTCCGTGGTCAGCGGATTCGCATCCATATTCGCCACAAAGGCCTCGCGGTTCGCTACTTCCAAATAGGTCTGGTTTCCAAAAATCACTACGTCGGCCACCAGGCCGGCCGTCTCGCGCAAAATCTGCGGCAGCAGCACCCGCCCCTGCGCGTCCATCTCCGCTTCCTGGCCGAAGTAGTTGTAGCGGTCCAGGAGCTTCTTCTTCGCAGGATTAAAGTTGGGGATCGTCGCCAGTTTCTGCTCGACCTTTTCCCACTCCTGCATAGGGTGAATCTGGGCCACCCGCCCATCCGTGCTGGTGATGTAGAAACGGCCGTTATAACTCTCGTCAATCCGGCGCTTGAACTCCGCCGGCAGCTTGAGCCGCCCTTTCTCATCCACTCGGGTTGGGTGATTGCCGCGAAACATTGTTTTCCACTTCGGTCGGAACTGGAGTCCGGTTCGCCGATCCGGGGTCCCCGGCACGTGGTCTTTTACGTGTTGGGGCGGTTATACTTCCGTCATCGGCTGAAACCGGTCGGAGATTACCAGATCACTCCACTTTCGACCACTTTCATCCACATCCTAGCGCAGTAGGATGCCGCGTCCAAGTGGAAAACGCGAAAACGATGACTTAAGTCATTGGGAGAACAGGACTAACCAGTAAAATTGACCCAAAAGGTCAATCCCTAGAGGAAGTTCGGCTGCTGACTACCAGATGTTGTGTTGCATGATTTGGTTCATCCCCTGCGAAAGCCCTTGCCAGATTCCGGGACTCAAGGTAAGGCGAAAATTAAGCGATAATCAGTCACGTGCCCGCCGACGCTTCCGCATCTTCATGCGCAGATCAAAGAGCAGGTAGACGACGACGGCCACGTTCACGGCGGTGACCGCTACCCGAATCCACGTCACGTGGTGGGCCAGCGCCAGGAATTCAAAGGGCAGAAAAAACGCGGAAATCACGATCGTCACAAATTCCGCCCACACCTTGCGAAGGACCAGCCCCGTCCCTTCCAGAATATCCAGCCCCGCATGGGCGAAGATCGCCGCGCTGATCTCCTTCAGCCGGTGAGGATCGAGCAACGCCGCCTTTTCCAGCAGCAGGCTGGCAAACCGCCCTTCCGGATCGCGGTGCAGGACGAGGATCAGCCGCGTCAGCTCGTCCACCACATCCTTATGCAGCAGGTGAAGCACGCCCACGCCCAGCGCAATGAACAGGGCGGCCTCGCCCAGCTTGAGCGCGCCAATTACCACCAGCCACCTGTCGTAGGTGGAGATGCGGACGCGGCCCGCCCGCGAGTGAAGAGACGTGGACATCGTGGGTCTTACTAAAAGGATATATGCTGCCTGCGCCTCGCGCCGTTGCCCGCCCCGGCATTTCGAGGAATTCGCAATTCGGGCCGGATGTTAGCGGGCCGCGGGCTCCGCCTGCTTCGAGTTGCCCTCCAACCGGCACTTCGTGGGTGGGCCGCCGGCATTGAGCGAAGGCGAGGTATCCCGCTTCCGGAACCTGAGGCGACAAAATCTTCCCGCAATATGCATTTCATTTCCCCCAATTTGATAGAATAGATATAGAGGAATCAAACCAAAAAGGGACCGCCAGCCGCGGTCCCTTTGCTTTTGCCGCTAAGAAAGGAGAAGTGCTCGCGCCCCAACCGGGCCTGCCCAAATCCCGCGCAAGTCCAATGAATTTTCCTGAAACCCTTGCGGAATCAATGAGGTGCAACGGCAATCCTCGGAAAATCCAATAGAATGAATGAACTACAGCGCTTCGGGAACAAAAATAGAGGAAAAACTGACTGCCGGGCCGTCCTTGCGCCCGGCTAGGGGTTGCGCCCTACACCTTCACCCACCCCCGAAACCCACGGGCCGCGTAGTACGAATCCGCGCCGTTGTGATACAGGAAAACCGTATCGTACCGGCGATCGCAAAAAACCGCGCCGCCAAGCTTACGGATCGCTGAAGGCGTCTTCACCCAGCTTGAGGTCTTCACATCGAACTCCCCAAGCTTCTGCAGGTTCCGATATTGTTCTTCCGACAACAACTCGACGCCCATGGCCTCGGCCATGGCCACGGCGCTGTTCGCGGGCTTATTCTCTTTCCGGGCCATCAGGGCCTGGTGGTCGTAGCACACGCTCCGGCGTCCCCTGGGACTCTCCGCCGAGCAATCGTAAAACGTGACCTCGCCCGTCTTCGCGTCGTGCCCGACAACATCAGGTTCGCCGCCGGTTTTTTCCATCTCATGCAGCGACCGCAGCTTGTTCGCATTCGCCTCCAGCCGGGTACGCACCTTCGCCCAGTCCAGACCCGTGTGGCGGCCCTTGTGCTCCTCAAAACGCGCCTTCAATGTTTCGAAGAGCGCTTCGCGTTCTACTTCAGAAGAAACGGTGGATCTCATGTTTCAGGCTCCCGGCTGGGGTTTACTGTAGACGCGCCAGGTGCAGATCCGCAACCCTCGGGAATCATGAAGAAAGCTCATGACCCGATGCAACAGGCCCGCGCCTGCTCTGCTACTCTGATACGTCCGCCGCATTCCGCAAGGGAGTACATTCATGGCCTTCAAGTTCAAGGGAGTCGATTTCATCCAGTTCGATTCCCTGCTCTCCGACGACGAGCTTCTCGCCCGCTCGACCACCCGCCAGTTCATCGAGGACAACCTCATCCCCATCATCGAGGAGTGCAACCGCGAGGGCCGCTTTCCGCGCGAGCTGGTTCCTGAAATGGGCCGCCTCGGCTTCTTCGGAGCCAACCTCCACGGCTACGGCTGCGCCGGCATGTCCAACGTCGAATATGGCCTGGTTACGCAGGAGCTGGAGCGCGGAGACTCCGGCGTCCGCAGCTTCGTCAGCGTGCAGTCGGCGCTGGTCATGTACCCAATTTTCACGTTCGGGACCGACGAGCAGAAGGACCACTGGCTGCCGCTGCTGGTCACCGGCGAAAAGCTGGGCTGCTTCGGCCTCACCGAACCCGGCTACGGCTCCAACCCCGGCGGCATGTTGACGCGCGCCGTCAAGTCCGGCGACGACTATATTCTCAACGGCGAGAAGATGTGGATTACCTCAGGAACCATTGCCGATGTGGCCGTCATCTGGGCAAAAGTCGAGGACGAGGGCGATAAGGTGCGCGGCTTCCTGGTCGAGACCGACCGCCCCGGCTTCTCCGCCTACGACGTTCACGGCAAATGGTCGCTGCGCGCCTCCGTCACCTCCGGGCTTTCGCTTCAGGACGTGCGCGTTCCCGCCGCCAACCTGCTGCCCGGAACCGGCGGTCTCAAGTCCCCGCTGATGTGCCTGAACCAGGCCCGCTACGGCATCGCCTGGGGAGCCATCGGCGCGGCCATGTCCTGCTACGACACCGCCCTCCAGTACTCGCTGCTGCGCAAGCAGTTCCGCGACGAACCCATCGCCTCGCACCAGCTAGTGCAGGAGAAGCTTGCCTGGATGATCTCGGAAATCACCAAGGCCCAACTGCTCGTTCTCCAGGTCGGCCGTCTCAAGGACGCCGGCAAAGTCGACCACCAGCACATCTCCATGGCCAAGCGCAACAACGTCTGGATGGCTCTCGAATGCGCGCGGCTGGCCCGCGACATCCTGGGCGGCAACGGCATCACCGACGACTACCCCATCATGCGCCACATGATGAATCTGGAATCGGTGAAAACCTACGAGGGCACGCACGACATCCACACCCTCATTATTGGGCAAAGCGTGACTGGAATTTCTGCCTACTAGGCTTGCACCAGTGATGGTCCTTTCCGCGTCTATATAGATGGCAATTCTCCATGTCGATTCACCTGCCCAAACTGGAACGCCGCCCGGAGCTGGACGCGCTCCGAGGGCTGTTCCTCGTCTGGATGACGCTGACGCACCTGCCCACGCGCTTCAGCGATTTCGTCAACCAGCCCATCGGTTTCATCTCCTCCGCCGAGGGCTTCGTCTTCATGTCGGCGCTGCTGGTGGGCCGCATCTACATCCGCGAAATGCTTCAGGACAAGGCCAAAACCCATCTCAAGCTCTTCAAACGCTCACTCAAGATCTACGGCTACCACCTGCTGCTGCTGGTGCTCGCCTTCTCGGTCGCGGCCACCTACGCGGCGCACACGCACAAAACCGCGCTGACCAACCTCTTCAACTTCTACCTGGCGCATCCCGGAACGGCCATTCTCGGCTCAGTGCTGCTGCTCTACTGCCCGCCGCTTCTGGACATCCTGCCCATGTACGTCATCTTCCTGGCCTTCACGCCGCTGTTGCTTTCGGCGTCCATACGTTTTGGGTGGAAGAAGATTCTGGCCGCGAGCTTTGCCATGTGGCTGCTCGCGCAGTTCGGCCTGCGCGACCTCGTCCATAACTGGATCGTCAGTGCCACGCACCTTCACATCCCGCTGCAGGAGACCGGGGCCTTCAACCTGTTCGCGTGGCAGGCCATCTGGATCGTTGGCCTGTGGCTGGGCGCGGAGATGGCCCGCGGCCATGGCGTTGCCCCGCTCAAGAGCGTGCGCCCTCCGGTGATCGCCGTCTGTGGGGCCATCTGCCTCTTCTTTATTGGAGTCCGCCACGACTGGCTCGGCCCGCACCTCACCCAGCAGGCGCTCGGCATGCAGCTCGACAAGTGGAGCATCGGCCCGCTCCGCGTCGTCAACCTCGTCGCGTTCACAGTGGTCATTTACTGGCTTCGCAAATACGTGGTCAAAGCTGTCTCGCACGAGCCGCTCATTACCCTGGGCAAAGCCTCGCTCCAGGTCTTCTGCGCGCATCTGTTCTTCGTGTTTGTGGGCCTGGCGCTGCTCTACGGAGAGGTCGCGCAGCTCCACGGCTGGACCGCCGTGATCCTGCTTAGCGTGACGTTCGTCTCGCTGATGATCGTGGCCATTCGCGAGGTGCGTAAGCGCAACGCCCGACGCAACCGCTCCGGACCGCCACCACTTCCGCAGCCGCAGGGCGTTTCGAGATAATTTTCAATCGTGGTAAGTCGAGGTTGAGCCGCATTGGCCAACTCCCGACCAACGGGAAGGGCCAAAACGCGAGTTCAAGGATTGCGCCGAAGGCGCGTGTGCCTGGACGGCCAGTCCTAAACGGCGACCGTGAACGTATCTTCCGACCGCATCACCGAGCGATACAGCGTGTCGCGCTCCACGGGAACCCGCCCCGCCGCCGTAATTAGCCGCATCAGTTCCTGACGCCGCATTCCCTGCGGAGTGGTCGCGCCGGCGTCGTGGTAAATCTTTTCTTCAACGACGGTCCCGTCGATGTCGTCCGCGCCAAAGCGCAGCGCAATCTGCGCGATTTTCGCCGTCATCATCTGCCAGTAGGCCTTGATGTGCGGGAAGTTGTCCAGCAGCAGGCGGCTCACCGCGATCTGCCGGATGTCCGTCAGCCCGGTGGTCTTCGGCAGATGCGCCAGCGGCGTGTGGTCAGGATGAAACGCCAGCGGGATGAAAGTCTGGAAGCCGTGCGTTTCGTCCTGCAGGGCGCGCAGCTTCAGCAGGTGGTCCACGCGGTCCTCGTCGTTCTCAATGTGGCCGTAGAGCATCGTGGCGTTTGATTTGAGCCCCGCCTCGTGAACCATGCGGGCCGTCTCCAGCCACTCATCGCCGTCAATCTTGTGGTCGCAGATGATGTGCCGCACGCGGTCAGCGAAAATTTCCGCGCCGCCGCCCGGCATGGAATCGACGCCCGCCTCCTTCAGCTTCGCCAGCGTCGCCGGAATCGACAGCTTCGCGCGCCGCGCCAGAAAGGCGATCTCCACCATCGTGAACGCCTTGATGTGGACCTGCGGAAACCGCTCCTTCAGGCCGCGAATCAGGTCAAGGAAATACTCGAGCGGCAGGTCAGGATGCAGCCCGCCGACAATGTGAAACTCCGTCACCGCTTCTGAATAGCCCGAGGCGGCCGTCTCCCATGCCTGCTCCAGCCCCATCGTGTACGACCCGTCCGCGCCTTTCTTGCGCCCGAACGCGCACAGCCGGCAGGCCGCCACACAGACGTTCGTTGGGTTGATGTGCCGGTTCACGTTGAAATAGGTAACGTCGCCGTGCATCTTCTCGCGAACGTAATTCGCCAGCCATCCCACGGCCAGCACGTCCGGTGAGCCGTAGAGCGCGAGCGCGTCGTCAAAGCTGAGACGCTCGCCCGCCCGCACTTTGGCGGCAATCGGCTCCAGCCGCGCGTCATCGGTCGAAAAGCGTTTCGGCTCCGGCATAGTGTTCCCTCATGTTTGATGATAATTCAGCCCGCCCTGCAAACAACAATTGGCACATTCGGCTGCGAACTTCCGCGCCCGCTGTTACCATTCGTCAGGGACACTTGATTCCCGCATGGCAGCACACAGGAATGGATCATTGCCTTTTTGCCGGAAATTTTTCGTCCGCCTTCTCTCGCCCGTCATTCTCTGCGCACTGCTTCTTCCCAACACTGGCGCCTCGCAAAGGAGCGCGCCCGCCAGGCCCGCGGTTTTTCCGCATCTCACCTCCTACAGCCTCAACAAAGCGAAGCTGAATCTCCCGCAGGACTTCGCCGGTCGGCTTGATCTGCTGCTCATCTCTTTCCGCCCCGAACAGCAAAACCAGATCGACACCTGGATGCCCGTGGCGCAGGGGCTCCAGCACACCAATTTTGATTTTCGCTGGTATCAATTGCCCGTCTCGGACCGTGAAAATTTTGTCTTCCGCTGGTGGGACAACTCCTCGATGCGCAGCGACGAAACCGATCCGGAAAGCTGGCCCTGGATCGTCCCGCTGTATGTCGATACGAACAGTTTCCGCCGCAGTCTGTTGATTCCCACGGATCGGCAGATTTGCGTGCTGCTCGTCAACCGGCGAGGTGAGGTCTTGTGGCGAGCCGAAGGCTTGATGACGCCTGACAAGCGCGATTCGCTGAAGGCCGCGGTGGGCGCCGCCAAATAGCAGGCGTCCGCAATCCAGCTTACGCAGCGCGTATGGTTCAGCGAAGCGATTTCAACGATTGAGTCAGGGACTCCTTCAGTTGCTGCTGCGCGGGCGAATCCAATTTCTGCTGATTCTTCGTCAGGTAGAAGACGTCGATCGCCATTTCGCCTTCCGTGTCGATGAGCGCCACTTCGATGTTGCAGTTGTGCTGCGCGAAGGCCAGCACAATGGCCCGGAGCAAGCCGGGCGTGTCCTGCGCCACGATCTGCAAGAGCGTGCTTTGGCTGGAAGATTCGTTGTCGAATTCGATTCTGGTTTCCACCGGGACCCGGACATGCGCGCGCCGCCCCGCGTGGCTTCGCGATTGCAGCAGTTTCTCCACCGGGACCTTCTTCGCGATCACATCGCGGACGCTTTCCTTGAAGCGGTCGATCTCGGAAGGATTGAGCGCGAGAGTCTGGAAGGGGTCGGTGAACTGAAAGGTATCGACGATGACGCCGGCTTCGTTGGAGAAGGCGTCGGCTTTGACGATGTTCATGCCCCAGGCGGCGAGGACCCCGGCGATATCGGCGAACAGGTAGGGGCGGTCGGGGGTGATGAGGGTGATTCCGTTCAACTGGCGAGTGACTCGGAAGCCGATCTGGATGGGGTCTTCCTCCAGGCGCGCGGCCATTTGGAAGTGGTCGCGGATTTGATCGGGGAGCCGGGTCTGGAGATATCGCTGCGGCAGTCCTTCGAGGAAGGCGCGCAATTCGCGTTCTTTTTCCGGACTTTGACCCAGGGCGCGGTCCGAGAGCGTCGCGGTGATGCGGTTGAGGATGGCCGGATCGTTCTGGACATGGAAGCGGGACTGGTCAACGCTGCGGTCGAGGAAGTTGGACGTGCCCATGTAGAGCTGCCAGAGATTCTCAGCCTTCCAGGGGGTGAGCGCGTCGGGCGCGACGGCCTTGATGTCCGCGTAAGTCATCAGCGTGAGCATTTTGAGCTGCTGCTGCGAGTTGAGCTTTTCGGCCAGGGCGCGCACGGTTTCCGGCGCGAAGATGTCGCGGCGCAGCGCGGCGGACATGTCCAGATGATTGCGGATCAGGCGGCGGACGATCTCGCGCTCTTCGGAATCGAACTCCAGCCGTGCGAACAGGCTCTCGGCAAGCTCAACGCTTTGCGCGGCGTGGTTGCCGGTGCGGCGGGCTTTGCCCGTATCGTGCATCAGGATGGCGAGCAGCAGCAGTCCGAGACGGTCGATTTCCGGCAGCAGCGTGGCCAGGCGCTTTTCCCAGTCGTGATGCGGCTGGCGCAGGGCATGGATGTTGTCAATGACCAGAAACGTGTGCTCATCGACGGTGTAGCGGTGGTAGGAGTCGCGGATAACCAGCGAGTCGATACCGTGGAACTCGGGGATGAGCAGCTCAAGAATTCCGAGCGCGTGCATGGTGCGCAGCGCATGCGCAGCGAAGGGGCCGAGCAATACTTCCCTCAGGCAGTTCCACAGGAAGGGGCCTTCGGGCATTTGCACGGCAAGCACCGGCAGGCTGTCGACGATGCGTTCCTCGGCTGCCTGCGTGAGCTTGTAGCCGTGCTGAGCGATGAGGCCGAAGATGCGCAGAATGGCGTCGCCGTCAATGCTTTCGGCGCCCGTGGCCAGGTCGAGCCGGTCGTGTTCGAGGAAGAAGCTGGTTCCAGGAATGTGGGTTCGCTTGCGCCGGAATTGCTTGTAAAATGAGCGGCGCGGCGGAGGCAGCGCGTCCAGCAGGGCGGCGGCACGGCGGTAGATGGTGCGCGCCTGCCGGTAGTAGGTGCGCATCCAGTAGGCGGGGTCGGCGGAGCCGCGCGTTTCCAGTCCGATGCTGTGCGCGGCGGCTTCGTCCTGCGCGTGCCAGTCCAGCGTGTTGTTGTCGCGCTTGTAGCGGTAATGGAGGAAGCAGCGCGCGGAGGCGAGAAAGTCGAAGGCGTACTCGCGCTCGCCGTGGGTTCCGTAAAGAGGATTGCCGGCCGGCTTGGGCCAGGCCCTGGTTGTGTGCAGCGAGGTCAGCAGAGCCAGCCACTGCGCCACATGATAATCGCGAAGGCCGCCGGGACACTCCTTGATGTTGGGCTCCAGATGAAAGATGGTGTTGCCATACTTGGCGTGTCGCGCGCGGGCGATTTCGGCCAGATTTTGTACGATCACGTCCCAGTCGCGCAGGGCGAGAGCGGGCAGCAGATCATTTTCAAGGCGACGATAAAGGCCAAGGTCACCGGCGAGGTAGCGGCGGTCAAGCAGCGAGATGGTGAATTCGAGGTTGTCGGGGTTGACCTTGTCGCATTCCTTAAAGGTACGGGTGGCGGGGCTGGCGCGCAGGCCGGTGTCCCACATGGCCTGGGTCACGGCGCGGAGGGTCTGGTGAAAGTCGCGCTCGACCGATTCATTGCCACACAGGTAGAGCACGTCCACATCGGAGCAGGGGAAGAGTTCGCGCCGCCCGAAGCCTCCGGTGGCGACCAGCGCGATGTTGGCGCGTTCCTGCTCTCCGGCGAGGCTGGTCCAGATTTTGCGAACGATGTTGTCGACAATCGAGGAGCGGCGGCGGATGGCCGCCGAACCGTCGCCGTTGCGCTCGAAGGTCTGGCGCAGGTCGGCGCTTCCTCTTTCGTAGAGGTCGCGCAACTGCGGCAGACTGGTGGAGAGCGCATTCATCGGCGGTTCAACATCAACTTTGGAATAGGAATCTATTATCACTGTTTTGGGGCATTATGTTTTGCGGCATTATCGGAAAAACAATGGATCGAGGCGCAAGCGAGTGGGCCAGGTTGAACTGGTTCGCAACAGGGCATGGTTTCACAGCCTGCTGGAAAACCCGGTCAACGATTGTGCCAATCCTCTCCGAGAGCCCGCCTGCCCCTGTTCCCCAGCGTGCTACATTGGTCGGGAATCATCAGATACCCTGACATCGGACCAGCGCCGCTTGCTGCCAGAGATCACCGAATGTTTCACCCGGTCGTTCCGGGCGGCCTCTGATTCTGAAAACGCAGTCCTCTCAGGAGAGGGAGCTTCCATGGAGCCTTTTATGAAGGGGCGATTGCGCGCAGGTGAAGGGGATGGCGCGGGTCTTCCGGACCCTGGCCGGAGGAATTTTTTGAAGGGCCTGACTGTCCAGGCGCTCGCCATGGCTCCGGGTACAGCTCTGCTTGGGCAAGTGGCGCAGAAGACGCAGCCGCCGGCGCAGAATCCGCGGCGGCATACGCAAGTGGAAGTCAGTGAGCTCCGCGGCATCCCTGGCCGGGGAAAGAAGAAGCTCGTGGGTATACAGATCGGCGGCCGGTCGTTCGTCGATGAGGGCGTGGACAAGTGCCTCGATACGCTGGTGGAAAAGGGCGGAGTCAACGCGCTGATGGCCACCGTCTTCACCTATGGAAGCGGGCTGGCCGGACGGCAGGTGCATGGCGAACCGCTGCCCGATCATGGCGTGCAGAGCTACGATAAAGTCCACGGCGGCAGCTACACAAAAGTGCATCCGGAGTTTTACAGCGAATCGACCGTTAAGGACATCCGCGCACCCGAGTTGGGCGATTTTGACATCCTGGCCGATGTAATCCCCAGCGCCAGGGCAAGAAATATGCAGGTGTACGCGCTCTTTGAAGAGGCGTACAACCCCAGGCTGATCCCGAATTTCGAGACCGTCTGTGAGGTCGATCTTTACGGCCGGCTCGGTCGCACCACCTGCTTCAATAATCCAAATGCCCGCAGCTTCCTCATGTCGATGGTGTCCGATTGGATGACCAACAACGATCTGGACGGCCTGATGTGGGAGTCCGAACGGCAGGGCCCCCTGAACAACGCAATCCGAGCGCACTTTGGTTCAGTCTCGCCTCGCGGGTCTTCCATTAATTGCTTCTGCCAGTACTGCATGCGCAAAGGTCGCGATCAGGGAATCGATTCCGAGCGCGCGCGGAAGGGCTACATGGAACTGGATCAGTGGGTGACCAGGACCCTGAGCGGCCCTCGCAACTCGGACGGAACCTTTGTCTCGTTCTGGCGCCTGCTGCTCGAGTATCCGGAGATCCTGGCATGGGAGCGCTTCTGGAACCGAAGCCAGGAGGAAATGTACGGCATCCTCTACGGCACCGCCAAATCCATAAAGCCAAGGGCCCAGGTTGGCTGGCACATCATGCACCTCATTACCATGAGCCCGTTCTACAGCGCCGACGTGAGCTATGCACGGCTCATGCACGTTTCTGACTACATCAAGCCTTCGGCGTACAACAACTGCGGAGGCCCGCGGCTGGCGCGGTACATTCGCAATATTCAGTCGACCGTCTTTCGCGATATGACACCGGACCAGGTGCTGCAAATGACCTACGACATGATGAGCCTGAGCGATGAGCCGAGCCTCGCGCAACTGCCGACCGCGGGACTTTCGGGCGCATCGGTCGGAGTGGAGACCAGGAAGGCGCTCGCGGATGTGGACGGGCAGATCCCGATCTACCCCGGTATCGACATTGATATTCCTACGGGTCTGAACGAGAAGCGCACCCAGCCATCCGATGTGAAAGCTTCGACTCTCGCCGCGCTCGAGGCCGGCGCGCCGGGCATCGTGCTCTCACGGAAATACGCCGAGATGAAGCTGACCAACATGGAGGGCGCCAAGGCGGCTCTACAGGAATTCGGCGCTTTATAGAGCGCCTCTTTCCTCAACGACGGAAATTGGCGGGTCGGAGCCAGGGAGCGCGGGCGGGTTCCCCCGCGTCCCTGAATGCGGACATCCTGCGCCGGTGTTACCGGGTCAGAGCGCGGAACCGCCGCGTTCGTCGTTGCGGATGCGGATGGCGTCGTCGATCTTCGAGAGGAAGATTTTGCCGTCGCCAATCTTCCCGGTGCGCGCGCTGGCGAGAATGGCCTGCACGGCCTTTTCCACCAGCTCGTCGGGGACGACCATCTCAATCTTGACTTTGGGAAGAAGGTCCACCGTGTACTCGCGTCCGCGGTAGAACTCGGTGTGGCCCTTTTGACGGCCATGGCCGCGGGCTTCGAGGATGGTCATGCCTT
>JBAUHD010000434.1:0-21451 GCA_049680085.1 Acidobacteriaceae bacterium | reverse complement strand
AGTTGCGTCAGCGAATTGGTCGCCGTCACCACCTCGCCGTCCTGGGTCACCATGCGCACATGGCCTTCGGCGTTGATGCTGCTCGCGGAGCCATCGTCCCGGAAGTCCACAATCGCCGAATCCGCCGAGCCTTTTTCCGAGCGGTACTCCGTCCGCGGGTTCAAAAGAAACGCCTGCATCGAGTCGCGAGCCACTTCCGCGTGCGACGCATGGACCACCGCCGGAGTCGCACCGGCTCTCGTGAATTCCACAGCGCTGTCCAGCACCAGTACGCCCGTCTGGCTGTTGTAGTGCGCGCCGGTTGAGCTGCCAGAGGCCTGCGGAAACGCGAACTCCGTATGCTGGCTGGTATCGGCCTCGCCCGTTTTCTGGTTGAAGACCAGCCCGCTGGTCTTCACGTGAATGGTCTTCTTCGCCGCCTCGCTGCCGCCGCCGAAGCCCTGCAAGTCGATCGACACCGCGCCCTGCGCGCTCACCACCTGCTGCTTCGGGTCGTAGCTGAAATCCGCTCCGTAAATTTTGTCCACGCGCTTCGAGCCCGGCGGCCCGTAAAGCGTAATGGCCACGTCATGCAGGGTGGCATTGCCCCCCTTCTTGTACTGGATCAGCTTCGACGCATGGATGGTGAAAAGCGTGTGCCCCTTGCTCGACTGCGAATAGGTGTAGCCGGTGGCCGTCTGCTGGATGTTGGCCCCCAGCCTCGCCGGAAGGTCCCGCGCAATGTGGCGGAAACGGTAATGCGCATACAGGAAGAACCCGATCAGGACCACCAAAAGCAGGCCGCCCAGAATCAGGATTCCGCGTCGCAGCCTCGCAACTGTTATGCGCATAAGGCATTTTCTCAGAAGAACAGCTTTTAGCTCTTAGCTGCTAGCTGCTAGCTTTTAGCTCGTGGTTTTTCACCGCCATGAATGATTCGGGAACCAGCAGTTGGAAGCTAGCAACTAAAAGCTAGTAGCTAATAGCTAGCTTTTAATTCACGCTCTGCAAGCGCGCAATCAGCTTCTGCGCCAGCGTCTCGCCTGACTCCGACCAGAGCAGCCGCGTGGAAATCCCCCCGTGCTGCTGAACGGCGTTGGTGAAGTCCACCAGCATCTGCACGTTCTGCTTCACGCGCTCCGCGCCTTCGTCACCCAGGTCCACGTCTTCCTGCAAAAAAGGCGTGTCCGGCCCAAAGTCCACGCGGATATGCCCGTTCTGCTCGTAGGCCCCCTCATCAAACTCCGGCCCATAGCCGACGACGCGCACCACCGCCGGCTCCTTCTTCCAGATCGGGTCCAGCCCGCCGCCGCTCTCCGGAATCCAAAGCTCCCACAGCAGCTCAAACTCGTAGGCGAAATCATCATGCAGCATCTCAATCGCCGCCGGAATCGCCTCTCTCGGCTGGGAAGCCTCAATGTCCGGCTCATGCTCGTCGTCATAAACGCGCTGATAGACCGGGGCCTCGTTCCACGAGATCGGATAGACCGCCGCCGCCTTTACCCGCGCTGACCCGCCCACTGTCCCGAACAGTTCCATCACCCGCTCCAGGGCGGCCGGCAGCGCGGTCAGGCGGAAATTTGGATACCACAGGCTCAGATAAATCTGGTCGGCCATCGTGTTCACACCAATCGTTCTATATTAGACGGTGCGAGACCGTCCGGCGTATCGCGCCCGCCCTGGCGAATTCTCCGCAAACTTCTGTTCCGCCGTTCTATACTTTCCGGTTGCACCCGGAACATTCAACTCCCAGGCTTTATCACCTTTTTTCCTAAAGGACTGAACGATGCGAAGACTCTCCTCGCTGCTGGCCCTCGCGCTGGCGGCTGCTGTTTCCATTCCCGCCCTCGCTGCCGACAAAGACAAGGACGCCGCCAAAACCACCCCGCCGTCTCCCACTGAATCCACAACCCAGGGCGCCCTCAATGCCGGCAGCGAGCACTTCGCCTACACCGCTGTCGCTGGAACCCTGACCGTGGGCGCAACGGACGCGCAGGACGCCCAGCTCGACGCCGACGGCAAGCCTGTACCCGGCTCGCCCGCCTCGCTGGTAAAGGACCCGAAAGACGCGCCGCCCACCGCCAGCATCTTCTACGTGGCCTACTTCAAGAAGGACGCCACCCCCGGCTCCCGTCCCATCACCTTCCTCTACAACGGAGGCCCCGGCAGCTCCACCGTCTGGCTGCACATGGGCGCATTCGGCCCCAGGCGCGTCTCCACCCCCGGCGACCAGCACCTTCCCGCAGCCCCGTATAAACTCGCCGACAATCCGTACAGCCTGCTCGACGTAAGCGACCTCGTCTTCATCGACATGCCCGGAACCGGCTTCGGACGCCTCTACGGCAAGGACCCGCAAAAAGCCTTCTGGGGCGTCGATGAGGACGGGCACGCCTTCGGGCGCTTCATCCAGCGCTTCCTCAGCAAGTACAACCGCTGGAACTCGCCCAAGTATCTCTTCGGCGAAAGCTATGGAACCACCCGCTCCGCCGTCCTCTCCAACATCCTCGAAAACGATGAAAACATCGACCTGAACGGCGTCATGCTGCTCTCGCAGATTTTCAACTTTACGTCTGACATTGACGGCGCGCGCGACAACCCCGGAATTGATCTGCCGTTTGAAACCGGACTGCCCACCTACGCCGCCACCGCCTGGTACCACCACAAGCTGCCCAATCAGCCGGCCGAGTTGCTCCCCTTCCTCAAGCAGGTAGAAACCTTTGCCATGGGCGACTACGCGCACGCGCTCCAGCAGGGCACCGACCTCTCTGAAGCCGATAAAAAGGCCATCGCCGAGAAGCTGCACGACTACACCGGCCTCTCCGTCGAATACCTCATGCGCGCCGATCTCCGCGTCAGCGGCGGCGGCTTCACCAAAAATCTTCAGGTGGACAACGACCTCACCACCGGGCGTCTCGACACCCGCTTCTCCGGTCCCACCATTGACCCGCTCAGCGAAGAGGCGCAGTACGATCCTCAGAGCGCCGCCATCTCCTCAGCCTATGTCTCGCTCTTCAATCACTACGTCCGCAACGACCTGAAGTACGGGGCTGGCCAGACCTACCTGCCCATGGCGCTCTTTCAAGGCCACGAGTGGGACATGAAGCACAACGGCAGCACCATCGACCCGAACGTGAGCGCCGACCTGGCCACCGCGATGAAGACCAATCCCAATCTCAAGGTGATGGTGAACGGCGGCTATTTCGACCTCGCCACGCCGTTCTATGCCGCGTTCTACGAGGACAAGCACCTGCCCATCTCGTCCACGCTGGCCAAGAACATCCAGTACGACTGGTACCAATCCGGACACATGGTCTACGTCAACGACAAGTCGCTCGAGCAACTCCACGCGAACGTGGCCGCCTTCATCCGCAGCACCGAGGCGGGCAACAAGTAGGGTGGCTGAGTCCGGCAGGCACTGTGAAAGCGCGGGCCGGACTCGCAGTTCTTCCAGGTTGATCTTGATCCTAAAGGCGGGACCGGTTTCCGGTTCCGCCTTTTATATTGCCTTTGGTCGTAATCGAGCGGAGGAATCCCGCTACTTCTGGAACACCGCCAGCATCATCTGGGACTGCACCTGATCCATTTGCTTGAGCGTCGCTTCAAAGACCGGCTGCTCGTTCAGCGATCCGCTCATCATCAATTCCTTCAACCGGAAGGCGGTGCGGCGCATCATGATCTGCGCGTCCTTCAGCTTTTTGGAGTGATCGGTGAGGTCCACATGGATTCTCGCGGTGTAATTCTGGATGCTCTTCAGCGAGGTGGAAGCGTCTGAAACGTCTCCGCTATCAAATTGTCGCCCAGCCACTTCAGTCATGGCGCGAACCAGCTTCGCATAGAGGTAGCATCGCTCCCGGGGAGTTGCCTGTTCGGCCTTTGCGGCCATTGCGGCCAACTCCTGAGTATCCGGAACCTTATCTTGATTCCCCGCGAACGCCGGGGGGACGCTCGTTAAGGCTGCAATCATGAGAATCAAAACGAACCGCATAACGCACCTCCTGAGGGCGCTACGGAACGTCAACTGGCATTACTTCTTCAGGGCTAAAATCCTCTGCCGGGCCTGCCATTCCTCATCCGGAAACTTTCCGGACGCCGACTTGAGGAACAATTGATAGTACTCCAACGCCTGCTTTGTGCGATGCAAACTATCATTTGCGGTTGCCCACAGGAAGTAAGTTGCCGGCGTTTCCGCCGCAAATTTTGATCGCGTCGCAAGCGCCTCCAGCACCATCTCCGGCTGGCGGGTCTTCGACGCCGCGAACGCGATCCCATCCCATGCGTCAGGATCATCTTTGCGGATTTTGACGGCATTTTGCAGCAAAAGAAGAGCTTCCGGGTACTTCCCTTCCCGGATCAGGATTTGCCCCTGGGCTGTTTCCAAATCGGGATCGTTGGGCGTGGCAGCCAGCAGTTCCGCGTACGCGGCGTCGGCCTTTTGCGTGTCGCCAGCTTGCGAGTAGCCGTCGGCCAACATACGGGCAATGCCCTGGTCCTTTGGCTCCAGCTTGTGCAGCTTTTCCAGAACTGTGACCGCCTGGCTGGCGTTGCCTTGCGCGGCGAGCAGGGCCGCGTACTGGGCATTCAAGGCCGGGTCGTCCGGATCGCGGGAGAGGGCGGAGCGGATCAGAGGCTCAGCCTGGGAATACTTCTTTTCCCGAAGCAGCAGATGGGATAGCCCGGCAATGGCCGCCGACGATTCCGGATCCTCCTTCAGGGCGCGGCGGTAGGCCTGCTCCGCAACGTCATCGTCGCCCGAGGCCTCGGCGATCTCCGCCGCGAGCAGCGTGTCGTCGGGTGTTTCAGGAGTGATCCGCAGAGCGTCGATCAGGGCCTGTTTCGCCACCGCCGGGTCGGAGCTGCGAACCAGCCGCGCCAGCGCGCGCAGGGCCTGAGCTTTGGCCTCGGCGTTGGGCGGATTGGGCTCCAGCATGGCCGCCGCCTGCAACTGCTTGCGCGCGCCGGGGTCGCCCTCCTGCGCCAGAATCAGCCCCAGCGCCAGCCGCGACTCAAACTGCTTGGCGTCGGCTGCGATGGCTTTGCGGTAATACGTCTTCGCAGACGCGGTTTTGCCCTGGGCGTCGTCGCAATAGCCGCGGTCAAACAAGGCGCGGGCGTCGCCGGGATGCGCCGAAAGATATGAATCGAGCAGACCGCGCGCCCTGTCATATTTTTTTGCGGCGATGTCCGACTCGATGCCGTCGAGCGGGCTGGCTTGCGACGATACCTGGCTGCCGTCGTTCAGGCTGGTGCCCGGCGGCAGCGGAGCGGTTTGCGCCGCGAGCATGGACAACGCCATCAACGGAAAGAGAACGCCGCACATGAGCGCGGCAAATTTGGAGCGCACCGTGAAACGCATTACACCTCTACTTCAGTTTCCACGAGGAGATTGCCGCGCGTGGTTTCGGCGTGGGCCGGAAGCACCCGCTTCAACCAGTATCCGGTATGCGAGGCGGCCACTTCGGCTACCTGCTCCGGCGTGCCCGCCGCAACGATCCCGCCGCCCTTCGAGCCGCCTTCCGGGCCAAGATCAATGACCCAATCGGCGGACTTGATGATGTCCAGATCGTGCTCGATCACGATGAGCGACCCGCCGCCGTCGATAAGCTTGCGGAGCGCGACCAGCAGCTTACTTACATCGTCAAAATGCAGGCCGGTGGTCGGCTCGTCCAGAATATAAAGCACGCGGCTCTGGAGTTTTTTGCCGTTGCCGTTGCGGACCGAAGCCAGATGCGCCGCCAGCTTGACGCGCTGAGCCTCGCCTCCGGAAAGCGTGGTGGCCGACTGGCCCAGCCGCACATATCCAAGGCCGACTTCGTCGAGCACGGCCAGCTTTTCTACGATCTTGTGCTGGCCCGCGAAGAAGCGCAGCGCCTCCTTCACCGTCATGCCAAGCACGTCGTGAATGTTTCTTCCCTTGTAGCGAATTTCCAGCGTGCTGGATTTGTAACGGGTGCCGTTACATTCTTCGCACGGCAGTTCCACGTCGGCGAGGAACTGCATTTCCACCGTGACGGTGCCGTCGCCTTCGCACACGTCGCAGCGCCCGCCGGGCACGTTAAATGAAAAATGCCCCGCGCCGTAGCCTCGCCTTTGCGCCTCCGGCTGCGCGGCGAAGAGCTCACGGATGGCGTCGAACGCCTTGATATAGGTGACGGGATTGGAGCGCGGCGTGCGCCCGATGGGTGATTGATCGACCAGCACGATGTCGTTCAGCCGCTCCACACCTTTAATATCGCGATAAAGATTGGATGGGTCGCCGCCGCCCTCGATTTTTCCCAACTGGTGCGAGATGACGCGGTACAGCACGTCATGCACCAGCGTCGATTTTCCCGATCCCGACACGCCTGTAATCGCCACCAGCATATTCAGCGGAATCTCCACGTCCAGCCCGCGCAGGTTGTTGGCGCGCGCACCACGCAGCGTGATCCACTCTTTCGGCCCACCGGGCTCGCGGCGGCGGGTGGGAGTTGGAATCGCGAGCTGCCCGGAAAGATACTTCCCGGTCAGCGAATCGGGGTTGCGCTCCACTTCCTCCACTGTGCCGGCGGCCAGCACGCGCCCGCCGAACTCGCCGGCTCCGGGGCCCAGGTCGAGCAGATAATCCGCCGCCCGCAGCACGTCCGGATCGTGCTCCACCACAAGAATTGTGTTGCCGAGATCGCGCAGGTCTTTCAGGATGCCGATGAGCCGGGCGGTGTCGCGCGTGTGCAGCCCGATGGAAGGCTCATCCAGAACATAAAGCGAGCCGACAAGCTGCGAGCCGAGCGAGGTGGCAAGCTGAATCCGCTGCGCCTCGCCGCCGGAAAGCGTGGACGCCATCCGGTCCAGCGTGATGTAATCCAAACCCACAGCGTCGAGAAAATGCAGCCGCTGGCGCACTTCCGTCAGAATGGTCCCGGCGATTTCCTCATGCATGGGCGAGAGCGTAAGGCTGCTGAAAAATTCACTCGCCTCGCGAATGGTGAGCGCGGCTGCCTCGCAGATGTTCTTCCCGGCGATGCGCACGGCGCGCGCCTCGGCCCGCAGCCGCTGGCCTTTGCACTCCGGGCAAAGCGCGTATCCGCGATACTTCGACAGCATGACGCGCACGTGCAGCTTGTATTTCTTGCGCTCCAGGTACTCGAAAAATCCGTGGATGCCCGGAAAGCTACCCGCGCCTTCCAGCACGAAAGTCTGCTCATCCAGCGTCAGGTCAAACCACGGCACGCTGGTGGGAATGCCGTGCTGCTTCGCGGCGCGCTTCAGCTCGGTGAAATAAGGGCGATACTTGGGGCGGTTCCACGGATCAATCGCGCCTTCGTCGAGGCTCTTCGATTTGTCGGGAATGATGAGGTCCAGGTCAAAGTCGATGGTGTTGCCAAAGCCCTGGCACCGGGGGCAGGCCCCGTAAGGATTGTTGAACGAAAATAGGCGCGGCTCCGGGTCGCGATACGCGCGGTGGCAGTTGACGCATTCAAACGCGGCGGAGAATCGCCGCTTGCGCCGCTCCGCACCCTCCTCGGCCTCGCGCGGAACAAGCTCAAAAACTATTTCGGCGGCTTCGCGATAGCCAATCTCCGCCGCATCCACAATGCGCGCGCGGTTCTCCGCCGAAACCACGATGCGGTCCACCAGCGCATACACCGGCTGGGCAAAGTCAATGGCCAGCAGCGACTCCGGCGTGGAGAATTCATAGATGTTGCCGTTCTGGTAGAGGCGGTTGAAGCCGCGTTTGCGGAGATCGGCCAGGCGCTCTTTGAGCGCGTCGGTCAGCGGCGAGTCAGGTTCCTTTTTCGCGGGCTGCTTTGTGGATTTTCTGCCGCGCGCAGGCTTCTTTTCGGGAGCCGTTGCCGTTGCCGGAGCGGCGACCGGAAAGAGCGCGTGCAGACGAGTTCCCTCTTCAAGCGCGAGAATCGCCTCGGCGATTTCGTCGACTGAATCGCGCTTCACGATGCCGTCGCAAACTACGCAGTGGACCGTGCCGCAGCGCGCGTAGAGCAGCCTCATGTAATCGTAGATTTCCGTCGCCGTCGCGACGGTCGAGCGCGGGTTGCGGGTCGAGTTCTTCTGCTTGATGGCAATCGCCGGAGCCAGCCCGTCAATCAGATCCACATCGGGCTTCTCAATCCGCTCCAGAAACTGCCGAGCGTAAGCCGACAGCGACTCCACATAGCGCCGCTGCCCCTCCGCATACACCGTGTCGAACGCCAGCGACGACTTCCCCGACCCTGACACGCCGGAAACCACCGTCAGCTTCCCGTGTGGAATCTCGCAGTCAATGTTCTTCAGGTTGTGGGTTCGCGCTCCGCGAATAATGATCTGGTCCGTCAAAAGTCCGCCCCAAAATGCGCGCCATCACGCACAGGGCGAATCGAACGAAACGAGCAAAACGCCCCAGTCTGATTATAAGTGCTCGGTGCTCGCCGCACGGGCACACGCGCTTCGCGCCACCCTCTCGACGATCGGGATGAATCGGCGCGGGAGCCGCCGTTCCGCACGCTCCCTGCCCTGTAGATCAAAGACCGCCCACAGCCCGAAACAAGGCCGCGACGCGCGCTTCAATGAGCCAAAACAAATGCGAGTGACGACGTTCTGCGGATGGTTTCAAGACAATTTTGACTCTTGGCACAACTGCGGAACGAATCGCACCTACACAGCAGTCGCAAACTGATGACGATATAGGTGTCCGCCGGCTCCCGAAATTTTGAGCCGATCGTTTTTCCATGGGGAGTCTGGCAAAAGTCGGATTGTAAACGAGTGCACAATCGCCGAAGTGCTCATCGAACGGCGCGGAGCCCCAAACCCCGAGCTTTGCCCTTGTCAACCACTCCAGCCACGAACCGGCCTCCATTCAGCAAGTTACCCGTGCATGTGAATTCCCCCAACTTGATATACTGAAAGAGTAGGGAAATCGCAGGGAAATTCGGAGTAGAAAAGGCGCAGCCAACAAGCCGCGCCTTTCGCTTTTTAAGAGAATTTCAAGCTAAACCCTTTGTTTTCAGGATCAATCAACCTAAGTCCTTTGTTTTCAGGATCAAGTTTTATAAGTCCTTTGTTTTCAGGATCAGCATAGAACTTTTTAACCATTTTCCATCGGGACCGAGCCTCCTGCTGCAATGAGAATCCAGACGGCAAAGCTGCCTCAAGATGGATTGGTTCTCCGGTGATAGGGTGGGGAAATTTCAGGAATTGGGCGTGCAGGAAATATCCTCCATCGCCTGGGAGGCCGGGGAGATTTTCAAGAGGCTGGCCGGTGAAGCCGTACAGAGGATCGCCTACCAGGGGATGGCCGATGGATGCCAGATGAATTCTGATTTGATGAGGGCGGCCCGAATATAGGCTTACCTCAAATGTTGTGGTGCTCATAGTGCGTGAGATCACCTTCGCCAATGACTTCGACGGTTTGCCACTTGGGTTGGCGGCCCACACGGAACCGATGAGCGGGTGCGGTACAAGGCCGATGGGTGTGAGAATTTCGTAGGCGTCGTGCTGTGCAATGCCTTGAGCCAGCGCCCGGTAGATTTTTTGAATTCTGGGTGTGTTCCAGTTTGCGAATAGTTTCGAGGCCGCCTGCGGTGTTTTCGCGAAGAGGACGATGCCGGTAGTGGCTCGGCCCAGCCGGTGGACAGGGTTTGCGTTGGGGGTTTGCTTTTGCACCAGGCGCAGGAGGGTGTTTTCCATGAAGCCGCCGCCGGGGAGGGTGGGCAGCCCGCCAGGTTTGTTGATGGCCAATAGATAGGGATCATCCAACAGGACTTCGAAGTGCTGAGGAGCGTCTGGTTCGATCCACGGTGAACGATTCCAGACAAGGGTTTGGCCTGAAGTGAGCAATTCGCTTCCAGTAGCGGGGACGCCGTTGACGGTGACTTCGCCGTTGTTCAGTTTTTGTTGCCAGGCTTGTGGGGTTGAGTGTGGGTAAAGGCTTGCCAGGTGGGAGAGCAGGGTTCGTCCATCATATTTGCTGCTGATGATTGTGGTATAGGCATAGCCCCGGTTGAGCATGTGGTTTGAGTGTAAGCGATGGCATCTGCGGCAGGACTTGCTGGGTTTCGAGCGTCTGAAGCCCGAGCCTTGGCCGTGTCAACCCCTCCAGCCACGAACAGCGTCCATTCAGACACTTACCCCATGCATGTGAATTCCCCCAACTTGATATACTAAAAGAGTAGGGAAACCGCAGAAGAGTCCCGAGTAGAAAAGGCGCAGCCAACAAGCCGCGCCTTTCGCTTTTTAGGGGGATTTCAAGCTAAAGCCTTTGTTTTCAGGATCAAACCACTTAAGTCCTTTGTTTTCAGGATCAAGTTTTGCTAAGTCTTTTGTTTTCAGGATCAATACATTTTTTTTCATCAATCTCATTACTTTTTCGATTTCAGTCGGAAGCAATACGCGGGATGGGCGCGGGCCATCCTATGTAGACGCTGCTGAAAGATACGGAAAGGAGCTTTCCCACAACGAGCACTCCGCGCCATAGTCGGCTGGTGGGTTTCGCAAGCCGCTTGTGGTGCGAGATTCAGGACGACCGGGTGCTCGACAGCGCGGCGGTTCTTGCGTTTTTCTTTCTGCTCGCGGTTTTCCCGGCGGCGATCTTTCTATTTTCACTGACTCCTTCCCTCTCCGTCCCTCACCTGCAGGAGGCGATGTTGGACCTCCTAAAGCAGGCGCTGCCGGAGCAGTCCGCGAGTTTTTTCCAGGGAGCTTCTCGACATACCGAGTCTGGAGGGCGGGGACTGTTGACATTCGGCGCAATCCTGACCCTCTGGTCTGGATCGTCCGGCGTCTATGCGCTCATGGAGCAACTCAGTGTCATCCGCGATGCCAGAGAGGGGAGGCCATTCTGGAAAGCGCGCGCCATTGCGATTCTTCTGTTGTTGTTCTTCGCGGCGCTGGCAATCGGATCTCTCTCGCTGGTGATCTTCGGAGGGGTGCTTCAGTCGGGGCTGGCAGCGATCGTCGGTTGGAGCCGAGCATTACTCCTCTTTTTCGCGACCCTCCGCTGGATTATCCTTGCGGCGGCATTATTACTGGCGCTTGCCGTTGCTTACCGGTTTGGGCCGAATGGTAACGCCAAGTTTCGGTTCATTTCGCCCGGCAATGTGGTTGCCGCCGTTCTGATTGCGCTCGCCTCGATTGGGTTTCGCTTCTATGTCTCCAAATTCGGCAATTACAGCGCAACGTACGGCAGCCTTGCCGCCATTATCATCCTGATGCTGTGGATGTATATCGCAGGCATCGCCGTTCTGGTGGGCTATGAAATTGACACCATCCAGCACCGGCCCAAGTGAGCAATCCGAATCGCGTGATTCCGGCCACCCTGAGCTTCAGAGTTGGGAGGATGCTCTTTGGAGTGAGTCCGCAAAGATTGCAGCAGCCGCGTGAAAGGCATCCCGCCGATGGTTCCCAGCACGCGGCACACAACCTCCAGTTTCGCCCCGAAAGCCAGCACCCGTCCGCTTTCCGCTTTTGAAGGCTACAATTTCAGGATGAAATTGGTTGAACTCGCCCGCGAGCTTGGAGCGGAACTCCACGGCAATCCCGAAAGCCCCATCACTGGAGTCGCCGGAATCGAAGAGGCCGGGCCCGAGCACGTAACCTTTGTCGCCAATCCACGATACTCGTCGCTGGCCCGCTCCACCCGCGCCGGGGCCGTCATTGTCGCGCCGGATTTTCCTGAAATCTCCGCCGCCACGCTGCGGACACCCAATCCCTACCTGGCCTTTGCCAAAGCCGTGGGGCTCTTTTATCAGGAACCGGAATACGCTCCGGGGATTCATCCCACCGCCGTCATTCACCCCACGGCGAAGATCGGGCGCGATGCTCACGTCGCCCCCTACGTTGTGGTAAGCGAGGGAGCGGTTATCGGCGACCACGCCACGCTGCTGCCCCACGTCGTCATCTATCCCCACGCCGTCATTGGCGACCAATTCTTCGCTCACGCTCACTCCATTGTTCGCGAACATTGCCGGGTTGGAGACAACGTCGTTCTTCAGAACGGAGCCATCATCGGCTCCGATGGCTTCGGCTTTGCCAAAGATGAAGCCGGGGTGTGGCACAAGATTGTGCAGTCCGGCCCGGCCATTCTTGAGGATTCGGTCGAAGTGCAGGCCAACTCCTGTGTGGATCGCGCCAGCGTCGGCGAAACCCGCATTGGCGCGGGCGTGAAGATCGATAACCTTGCCCAGATCGGCCATGGGTCAAAAATCGGAGCCAATTCGCTGGTCTGCGCCCAGGTGGGGCTGGCGGGGTCCTCAGAGACGGGCAAGAACGTCATTCTCGCAGGGCAGGCCGGCGTCGCGGGACACTGCAAGCTCGGCGATGGCGTGATCATGACGGCGCAGTCGGGCGTTTCGCACGACGTGCCGCCGGGCAAGATGATCAGCGGATCGCCGGCGTTTGACAATCGCCAGTGGCTGCGTGCCACGGTCCTCTTTGCCCGCCTGCCCGAGATCATGAAGCAGTGGCAGCGGTCGAGCAAGTCCGGCGACAAGACCTGACCATCCGGAATCCGCCTAAGCCGCATCTAACTTCAACTCATGCCAAATCAAATCGAACATGATCCTCAGGAGCCGGGCCCTCAATTGGTCGCCGAACCCATCCGCGTGCTGCTGCTCGACGACCACCCCGACAATCTGCTGCTGCGCTCCACCATTCTCCGCAAATACGGCTACGTCACCGAGCCCGCCTCCACCATCGAAGAGGCCGAAGCCCTCCTCGACAGCATCGACATCGCCGTGCTCGACTACCACCTCGGAGCGGGCAAGTTTGGAACCGAGGTGGCGGCCCACCTGCGCCAGCGGCGTCCCCAGGTTCCCATCATCATTCTTTCGGCCACGCTGGAGCGGCGCTTCGGCGGCGTCGAGGACATGCACCTGCTCAAGGGCTACAGTTCCATCGATGATCTGGTCGCCGCGCTGCGGTCGTTCGAGGCCCGCCGCCGCGGCAGTCCTGTTGTGGTCGATGCCCGCGACTTCTTCTACTCCCGCATCAACATGGCCATTGGCGATGACGTCGTGCTGGAGATTCTGGATGGAGAGGGCGACTGGCAGTATGTGAACGAAACCTGCGCCCATCTGCTCGAACACGACCGCGAGTGGTTCCCCGGACGCAATATGTTTGACGAAATGCCGGAGCTCGCCGAGGACTGGCGCGAGATTCTGCGAACCGTGGCCGAAACCCGCGAAACCTACATCGACCGTACCTACCGCGGGCTGCTGAATCTTCCCCGCAAAGGCGAAGAATGGGTCTGGAACGTCCTCGCCTTTCCCATTACCCTCCACACCGGCGAAACCGGCGTGGTGCTTACGGCGCGTATTCTGGAACGCAAGAGCAGTCTGTAAACTGAATCCGGAATAAACGCCAAACTATGATCCGACTGAAAGCCCTGCCCGTTGCCATCGCCGTAGCCGCCTGTCTGAGTCTTGCCGCCTGCCACTCGCCCTATGTCCAAACGAATATCGTGAACCATAGTGGCTCCACAATTCGACTGATCGAAGTCGACTATCCCGACGCCAGTTTTGGAACCCAGAAAGTCGCCGACGGCGCCACGTACCACTACCACTTCAAGATTCTGGGAGAAACGCCGGGCCCGGTGAGCATCACGTTTACCGGGGCGGACAACAAAGTCCACACCGCCACTGGGCCAGTCCTCAAACCGGGCCAGCAGGGCACCCTCACTATCACGCTAGACGGAAATGGGAAAGTCGCATGGTTTCCGCAGTTAAGCCCTCCAAGGTGATTGATTTGTGCAGCTTAGGCGATGGCATTACAACGGTTACTTGACCAGCATCTACTTAGTTACTATAGCTTTAAGGCTGTTGATCCATCCTGCTGAAAATAAATCGAATAGCCTGAATCCCACTCAGGAAAACCTCCCCCGGCGTTAGCAGGCTCAGAACCAGCCATCCGGAATCCGGAAACCCGAAGAAATGCCCCGGATGAACCTCCACCCCGAAGTCCCGAACCAGCCGGACTGCCAGCGCCTCATCCGACTCCAGCGCCGGAACCCGAAGAACGACGTACCACCCCGCCTCCACCTCCAGCCGGGAGACGGAGCTGCCAGCCAGTTCCCTGTCCAGGGCCGCTACGTTTCGCCGCAGCCGTTCGTTGATCTGGCCCTGAATCGCCCCGCGCGTTTCCAGCCAGCCCGGAAGCGCGCACTGCACCGGGGCGTTCATCGAGAGGAAGGTGTCGGCAATCACCTCCAGCCTGGCCACCGCCTCAGCCAAAGCCTCCCCCGGTCCGAACCCTGCGACCCAGGCCGCCTTCATCTGTGGGATAGCCGCAATCTTGCTCAGCCCGCTCAGCACAAACGTCAGCGCGGGATGCTCGCCGCAAGCAAAGCTCACGCCAGCCACCCCACCCAGCGGATAATCCAGAAAGACCTCATCCACAATCAGCGCCAGCCCGTGTTCGGCGCAGATCGCCTCCAGTTCCCCGCGCTCGGCGGCCTTCGTAAAATGCCCGGTGGGGTTGTTCGGATTCACCAACGCAATGGCGCGCGTGCGCGGCGTAATCGACCGCCGCAGCGCTTCGGCGTCCAGGTGCCATCCGTGGTCATAGAACAGCGGATACGGGACCAGCCGCACGTCCTCAATCCGCGCGAGGAAATCGAACAGCGGATAGCTCGGCTGGGCGATCAGAACCTCGTCGCCGGAGTCGCAGAGCAGGCGAAAGAGGTAGCTGTACGCCTCGCTGGTGCTGGGGGTTAGAAAGATGTTCCCCGGGTCCAGCGCCGCGCCGTAAGCGGCGTAATAGCCGCAAACCGCGTGCCGCGCCGTTCTCATTCCGCGCGGATCGGGATGGTAGAGCAGCGCTTCCGGTTGCGCGAGCGCAGCCAGAATTGCGGCCTCGTCGTAGGCGAAGCCGCAGCGGGTGGGATTGGATGCCGTCAGATCGAGCAGCGGCAGGCCCGCGCTGCGGCGCGTCTTCACGGCTCGCGTCAGGTCCGTCTCTGACAAATCCCACGCTGTGCGGGCTGAAAACCGGGGCGTTCCATTCATGGAGACCATCTTTTCACAGGCACGCAGCCAGCCGCCCTTCCCCGCCCTGCGATAATGGAAGCAATCCCCTTATCAGGAGTACGCATGGCGATTCGCGCCGTTATCTTCGACTACGGAATGGTTCTCAGCAATCCCGCTGTTCCCTCCGCGCACGCGCGCCTGGTGGTTGCTTCCGGCCTGAGCCGCGAAATCCTCGACCAGCATTACTGGGCCAACCGCCACAGCTATGACCTTGGCATGACGGGCCGGGAGTTCTGGGCGAAGGTGGCCTCCGATGCCGGGACCACCTTCAGCCCCGCGCAGGTTGTCAACCTCATCGAATCCGACGTCCTGATGTGGACCTCAGTGAATGAGGAAATGCTGGCGTGGGTGGAAGCCCTGCAAGGCGCCGGCATCCGCACCGCCGTCCTCTCCAATATGGTTTGGGAAATCCTGCTGCATATGCAGAAGCGGTTCGGGTGGCTCGACCGTTTCGACCAGCTCACCTGGTCCTGCGAGCTGGGCATTGCCAAGCCCGATCCGGAAATTTACCTGTACACCTGTGAAGCGCTCGAAGTGCCGCCGGAGGAAACCCTCTTCCTTGACGACAAGCCGGAAAACATCGCCGGGGCCGAAGTTCTCGGCTTGCGAGCCCTCCTATTCACGACTGCGGAGCAGCTAAGAAAAGACCTCGAGACCCAAGGCCTCAGCGAATCCCTGCCCGTTCCCGGCTTCCCCATCGAAGCCCGGCCGTGAACGCTGAACCCTGACTCACTTCGTCATGGATTTGAGAATCTCGTCCAGATAGTCGGGCGTGCCCTGCACCCGTTCAAGATGCGGGAAGCGCAGGCCGTCGTGATAGTCCAGCTTCACGACCTTGTAGTAGCCGGTGTTGGCGACGATCATCTCAATCGGCTGCGTTGAGTCCTTGGCGGCGGTAATGGCGTCGCCCAGCAGTTGCGCGGTGTACTGGCGGTTGTTCACGGCGATGATCTGCATTCCCGGCCCGAGGCCGGCCTTGTCGCTCACCGAGCCGACCAGCACATCGTTGATATGCCCATCGCCGCTGACGCGCAGGCCGATGGCCCACCACGCGATGGCGTCACCGGTGGTGGCTTCCTTTGCGCTGATATAGGCGCCCGGCTGATCGCTGTAAACGATGTGGTAGCCGCCCTGGGCAATGCCTTCCAACGGCGCGTGGGAGGCCTTCGAGGTGAGCCGTTCGCGCAGAAAGCCAGCCCAGTCGTAAGGCACAATCGCGTTCAGGTTCTCCACCAGTTCGTTGAAGGTATAGGGGACAACCTCGGGCGGGGTATTTCCACCCAGGCCCAGAAAGCGCGCGCAGAAGTCGTTGAGGCTCTTTTTGTCGTGCGTAAGTTTGCGGATGGTCGTGTCCACATCCAGCCAGACGAGTTCGCCTTCGGGATAGTAGTCCACGGTGCGCCGCCAGTTGTCCCACTGCGAGTTGGTGTCGTAGAGAATCTGCGCCGCGGTTGCGGTGTCCTGCAAGTCGCGCCATGTGCGCCCCGGGCGATAGTCGAGCGTAGCGGCACTGGCGGCGAGCGCGGAGCGATACTGGTCATCGGTTTCAATGCCGCTGCGCGCGGCCAGCACATCGCCCAGATACTGCGTGAGCCCTTCATAGACCCAGAGCATGTTACCGATCATCGGGTCCTTATAGTCGCCGTGATTCAAGCCCACGGGACGCCGGTATTTGCCGTTCCAGGAATGGGTGAACTCGTGCGGCAGCAGGTCGGCGGCCAGATAGCTGAGGTTGTCGTCGACGAAGGTTTTCTCGCCCACACGGTCGTCGCTCGACTGGTGATGTTCCAGGCCGAAGTGGGCCACCTGATCGCTGAGAGTTACGAGAAAGTGATAGCTGTTGTAATGCCGCGACTTGTAGAGCACGCCGGTTTCATGCACCAGCTTGCTGAAAGCGGTGACCATTTCCGGCTTGATGGCCAGGTCTTCCGGCCCGTCGGCGGCCATGTCCAGATAATGCTTCGGCGTCACATCCGTCGCCAGCGGAATTTCCTTGAAGTAGCGGCCGGCAAGCACGGGCGAGTCGATGAGCATGTTGAGCGGCACGGCGGCGAACTGGATTTCGCCGTTGGCCTCGCCGGTTTTGGTCAGCGCGGTTCCGTATTGCCAGCCTGCGGGGAGCTTGATGGCCGACTGCACTTCGAGATTGGGCGGGGTGATATTTTCCGGGTACAGCACGACCTCATTCCAACTGAGCAGGGCGAGGTTGGCGCTGGTGGAGGCGCCCGCCGAAAAGCCCGTAGGCGCCGCGGTGGCGAGAAAGTCGAGCTTCACGTCGAGCGTGGAGACTCCCGATGGCACGGTGACGTGGAAGGCGAACATATTCACGTCGTCGCGCACCCAGGCTAGCTGCTGTCCGTTGGCGGTAATGACCAGCCCCGCCAGATCGCTGATCGGCCCGTCCGGCTCATGCTCGCCGGGAATCCACTTGGGATAGAGCAGCGTCAAGGGACCGGGCTTCACCGGAATGGTCAACCGCGCGTGGATGATCTTGCGCGGAGCGTCGGTGAGGTCCACGGTGAGGTGCATGGGCGCGGCGCTTTGCGCGTATGCGGCAGTGGAAAAAGCCAGAACCAGCAACCCAGCAAGTCCTCGAAATTTCAAAAGAAACCTCCATAGACCGCAACCACCCAAGTGTACTCGCGGCTGATACACTCGGCGCATGTCGCGCGGATTTTTTGTCACGTTTGAGGGCCTCGACGGAACGGGCAAGTCGACGCAGCTTCGCAGACTGGCGCCGTGGCTCCAGGCGCAGGGGCATCGTGTGACGATGACGCGGCAGCCGGGCGGGACCGTCCTCGGCGACCGCATTCGCGGGCTGCTGCTGGACTCACGCACCGAGGGGCTGGATGCGCGCGCCGAGCTGGGACTGATGTTTGCCGACCGAGCCCAGTCGATTGCGGAGATTATCAAGCCGGCGCTGGAGCGCGGCGAGATTGTGCTGTGCGACCGATACACGGATTCGACCGAAGCCTACCAGGGCGGCGGGCGCGAGCTGGGCAGCGACATTGTGCTCAAGCTGAACGCCGCGATGTGCGGGAATCTTTGGCCGGATGTGACGGTGATGCTGCTGCCGGATTTTGCGCAGTCACTGGAGCGGGCGCGGAGGCGCAATGCACGCGAGTCCGGCAAGGGGCCGGATGAGAATCGGTTTGAGCGCGAGGACGAGCGGTTCTACCGGCGCGTTTATGACAAGTACCGCGAGATTGCCGCGCGCGAGCCGTCGCGCGTGGTGATGATTGAGGGCGACGGCGGGATTGAGGACGTGCATCAGCGCATCGTTCAGATTGTGCAAGGCCGCCTCGTGCAACCTCTGCCTGCTACTCTGAAATCGTGAGCTTCCGCGACTTTCTCGGCAATGAATCCACGGTCCGGCATCTGAGGGAAGCGATTGCCGCGGAGCGCTTTCCTCAAGCGCTGATTCTGAGCGGGCCGCGCGGGGCCGGCAAATACACACTGGGAGTGAAGCTGGCGCAGACGCTGAACTGTCTTGACCTGCGTGAATTGGACGGCCTGCCCGACCCTTGCGGCGTCTGCTCGAATTGCGCGCGCATGGGCCAGTCGTTTGATCTGGACGCTCGCGTGGGCGAGGCCATTGCCGCACGGGAAGAGCTGCGCGATGCGGACAAGCGCGACACCCGCATCCTGATTCAAACGCACCCGGACATGCTGGTGATCCCGCCCGATCCGCCGCAGCTTCTAGTCAAGCTTGGGCAGGTGCGGACGCTGATCCGCGAAATCTACCGGATGCCCGCCGAGTCGCGGCGCGCCGTCTACATCTTCACCCGCTCGGCGTTTATGAAGGAGGCGGCGAACTCGCTGCTCAAGGTTCTGGAAGAGCCTCCGGCGCACGCGACGATTCTTCTGCTGACGGAAAATCCCGGTGACCTGCTGCCAACGATTCGCTCGCGCGCGGCGATTGTGCGGCTGGGCGCTTTGCCGCTGGAGCAGATTGAGTCGGTGCTGGCCTCGCGCCGCTCCGAGTTGCGCCCGGCGCAGCGCGCGCTGGTCGCGCGGCTGGCGCAGGGGGCGGTCGGGCAGGCGCTGGGCTTCGATCTTGAAGCGTATCTCGCCAGCCGCGCCGACGCGCTGGTGATCCTGCATTCGGCGACCCGCGATCCGGATTTCTCCACGCTCTTCCACATGACCGAGAGCTACCGCGCTGGGGCCGAGGGCCAGCAGAAGACGGCCAGCCTCATCCGCGCGCTGAACAGCCTTTTGGAAGACCTGCTGCTGCTCCATTCGGGCGCGCTGCAATTCATCCGCAACATTGACCTGGAGAAGGAACTGGCCACGACCGCGGGGCGGGTTTCGGTGGATTGGATTGAAGGGGCCGAACGCGGGCTCCACCAGGTTGAGTCGGGAATGCGGCGCAACCTGCTGCGGTCGCTTTCGCTGGACGCTTACGCGACCAGCCTCAGCCGCGCCTGAGCGGGCGAACCGGCTTCCATCTCCAAAGCCCGCTCCCGTGCAGCCGAGGTAGCGTTTCCCCACTCAAACAAAGGCGCTTGAGTGGGCCACCTGTCTATCTGTTGCTCGATGAGGCACTCTTGATCGCGAGGTCCGGGTGATCTGCTACCATGTTGCACCAGAGTCTCCAAAACAAAACTGAAGGCACAGGCAGCGGCGCAGGGACAGGGCCGCATCTTATTTCTTCAGCAATGCAGTGACATATGGCGAATACTTCCCAAATCCCAGCAACGGGAGTGTCGGGTTTTCGTTCTGAGCCGAAGCGCAACAGCGCCAGGCTTCAGCCGGTGCCCGCGGCGCCAGTGGTGCGCACAACTCCGGCGGAGGACACGGCCAGCCTGCCCATCACCGGGCCGCGCAAGCTGGTGCGGCCACCGCTGTCGGCGCGCTCCTACCGCAGCCAGGCATTCAGCGCGCATCAGGAGCCGGCGATCCTGGCGCATCAGGGGATGCACGCAGCGAACGCTTCCCATGAAAGCTCCAATGCCGAGGCCTTTTATTTCCAGAAGCAGGTGCAGGCGCAGACCCGCATGGTGATCCTGCTCGAAGATGGCGAGCAGATCACCGGCTGCATCGAGTGGTACGACCGCAACGCGATCAAGGTGAAGAACTCCAGCCGCGTGCTCATCTATAAAGCGGCCATCAAGTACATTTACAAAGCTGCGGAAAAGCAGGGGTAGGCGCGGCTACGTGCAGAGAGAAGAAAAACCATCCCTCAGGGGCTAAAGCCCCATGGATTTTCTTCCATTTACGGCACGACTAAAGTCGTGCCCTTCCCAAAACCCAGGTTCTTCCGCAACCTGTAAAGCCCCCTTCATTCGAGAGCGTTTGCGGCACGGCTGAACGGTTGGCTGAAAAAAGTCGCTCGGGGAAGGAAACCCTCCCTCAGCGGCTAGATCATTTTTCATGATGCTATAGACCATAACCGCAGTGCCTGAACCAGGCCTGAGCGTTGTGCGGGGAGATGTCGGGTAGGGCCTGCTCGACGGCGGCTTCCAGCGCATCGAGGCTTCGGGCCTTGAGTGAGCGCAGCTTCTGTTTGAGTTTGGACCAGCATTTTTCGATGGGGTTGAAGTCCGGCGAGTAGGGTGGCAGGTAGAGCAGTTCCGCTCCAGCGGCGTGAATCAGGTCGCTAACCCCGGCAACCTTGTGGGAACTGAGGTTGTCCATAACGACGATTTGACCGGGCTTCAGCCTGGGACATAACACCTCTTCCAAGTAGCCAAGGAAGACCTCGCGATCCGTAGGCGCCTCGATGGTCATGGTGGCGATCAGGCCATCGGAACTCATCGCGCCCAGCACGGTAAGCGTGCGCCAGTGTCCGGCGGGCGTGGCTTCCCGCACGCGCTGTCCTCCCACTGCCCGGCCATAGCGGCGAGTCATCTCCGTCGTCGCTCCGCTTTCGTCGACGAACACCAGCCGCCGGGCATCGATCGACGCTATCTGTTCGCGCCACGCTTGGCGGCGGCGGCGCCCCTCTTCGCTGTCTTGTTCGCGGGCATAGATCGACTTTTTTTCAGCCGCAGGTCCATGCGCCGCAGCGCTCGCCACAGCTGCGCCAAGCTGATCGACACCTTCTGTTGCGACCACACCGCTTCTTTCAACTCGGCAAGCGTGCGATCGGATGCGGCCTGCAACTGCGCCCGCAGCAGGGCTTCCATCGCTGAGGTGATCTTGCTCGCCGGCCCGCGCGAACGTTGCTCCTGGCGCTCCATCCGACCGGTGCGCAGCCGCTGGCCGGATATCTTCTTCACATACGGCAGGCTCACATCGAACCGCCTGGCCAGTTCCCCAAGCGTGCCCTTCCCTCGGTCATGGGCCGTCAGGATCTTCCGCCGCAAATCATCTGAATACGCTCTCGGCATCCCATCTGTGCCGCTGGAGTCTCGCCTCCGAAAGAATACACCATCATGAAAAATGATCTAAAGCAGTTCTCTCATGGGTGGATTCCTCAAGGTAGTTTTGCCTGTTGCGAACGAAGCGGGTTCCTTGGTTTTCCTTCAGTGCAGGCT
>JBAUHD010000433.1:0-3979 GCA_049680085.1 Acidobacteriaceae bacterium | reverse complement strand
TCGCGGCCTGACCGCGCATTTCCTGCTGCGTTATCTTTGCGACGAGCATGAGGAAGGAAATCGCGACAAGGTGCAATATGCGGCACGGAAGCTCGACGAGATATTCGATTCGCCGCAATAGCAAAACAGAAACGCCACAACTCCATGGTCGTGGCGTTTCTGGCTAAGATAGAAACTTGCGCGATCAGGAAGGCCTTATGCCAACCTTGAACGTGATGCTGTGAACCCGGCTGCCGCTTGTACCGAAAACCGTGATCAAAGCGGTTTGATACTTCGCGGAACTCGACGCCTTGAAAGTAAGCTTGGAGCTTCCGCTGTAAAGCGACCCTGAACTGAAAGACGCGGTTACGCCGGAGGGCAATCCCCAAACCGAAAAGTTCACCTTTCCATAATTGAAGGAACGTACGTCAATCGGAATGGTTAGCTGGCCGCCCGACATCACATACGTGGAGACATACGAAGCCGCGTTGCGCGCCAACACCTGAAAATCCGGATATGCAGCGCCGGGGATCCCGCAACTGCCGGAAACTGAGGCCCAGACGGAGCTGCTGTCCTGCCCCGTCATGCTTTTCCAGCCGCCAAAGGTCGTGTGTTTCCCGCCCGGTATGCCGAAGGCGGACGTATTCGACCCATTAAACCAGTGGTTGCTGTAGGAAGTAAGGCTATCAACATACTGCGACCAGTCGTATCCGCCCAGGTAAGTGTTGAAGACGTATTGATTGGAGCCGACGCCGATGAACGAATTATGGTTTAGATTTGTGTTCTTGGTGTAGACATTGGTAGTGGCGCCCGTTTGCCAGTTCGTTACACTGCGGCCGCCCAACTTGCCGGCGAGAAAAAGTTGTCCATTCTGGAACGATTTTCCGCCATTGCCGTAGAAAGTGTTGCCGGTCATCGTAAGGCCCCCGGTATTGATGACCTGAACGCCGCCTCCTAAGCAGAAAGTGCTGCTGGCCACAGTAAACGGCCCCTGACTCGCCTCGAGCTGCAGGTTGCCAACCAGGTTCCCCACCAGCTTCGCGCTACTTATTTTAATATTCATGTTGTCGGTGTCAAACCAAAGGCCCTGCGAAGCGTTGTTATAGGATTTCTGGCTTGTTACGGTCGCGCCATGCATCCTCATTAACTTTGTGCCTCCCTGGGCGAAGTCGTAGAGGCCCACCATCGACCCCCGCCAGTTGTTATAGTCGCTCTCGTTATTTTGCCAAAGGGTATTTACGTCTTCATAGCCATTTAGCCCGGATCCACCGTTATAACTGGCGGTTGAGTTCTTCACCGTCACATTGCTGCTGCTGCTGACTCCCAGGGCGCCCCAGTTATTCCAGTTCGCCGTGTCAGTGTCGAACAGGATGTTGCTGCTGCTACCCACAGTTACTCCGGTCTGGTTCATGCAGGAGGCGGCGTGCTGAAATCCCAGCCCGCGAAATACGATATTGCTGGAGCCGTTGACCGAAAGCGTTGAGCGTCGAGCGGATACTTCAACTCTGGCCGTACTCATGTTTGTGCCAGACGGCGGATATACTTCCACTTCGTTGTAGGCCCTATATATATAGAAAGTGCCGGGACGAAGCTGGGAGGAAGACATAACCTGCGTCATAGGCTGCCCGTTGACGAAAAGCATTTCGTTCGCCAGAACAATGGGAGGCATGCCGGTATACCAGTTGTTCGGCAGGCTGCACCCGGAGACGGTATCGGTCCAGTTATAGGCGTAGACGGTGGAAGTGGTTTTATGCCAGTTCGTCAGCACGTTCGCGCCATCAATGATCGACGCTCCCGTGGTCGTCGCCTGGACCGTGATGGGGACTTTGCTCCGGTAATTAACGGTAACGGATTCGCGGTAGGTTCCGGGAGAAATCATAAGCCTGGTGCCGATACCGGATTTTGCGTAGGAGATTGCCTTGTTCACGCCTGCTTGAATAGTTTTGAGCGGATGGCCATAGGCCCCCGAATTGGAGTTTGATCCGGCGCTTCCGTTCACGTAAAGAGTCGTGTTCTGGTTCTCGTTAATATTCGATTGCGCATAGGCTCGACCGCCGATAAAACAGCACATCGCGAGCGCAATCGCTCCTGCCATCCATTTTGAATACATCATCACCTTCTCAGTTTTGTCTGGGGTCAACCTGAGCGCGTCGACATTCCCTCGTTTACGTACAGACCAAACGGTCCAGACTTCAATGCAACTTTGCTGCTTGCGTCCGCGCGTCAGCGCCGCCTGGAGATGGTCACGCCGTCGGGCGACGACGCGCTACGCATCCCAGCCAGGCTGCATGGCACGGCCGGTTTGTGTTTCTTGTTGCCTGGGCAACTTCCAAGGGCTTGCGGGAAGAAGTGAATCGAGGACAAACTCACTTCTAAAAGGAGAAACAAAAACGAACCGAACTCAAGGGGCCCGGCGCAAAAGCAAATTCAGGTGAAACTGGTTTACATGAAGTTGTAAATGATATTGACGAATTTGCCAACAGTTTTTTCGCGGGTCGGGCAACTTTTTTTCTCACGATGAAAGTTTTCGACCGAAGTCGTTGCGATACGCAGAGATATTCAATTGGTTGGATTTCATCCGAGCTGAAAGCGCTCGCGGACTTCGTAGCGAGTTCCGTCGGAGTGAACGACGCTTTCATAGAGAAGAAATTCCACAGCCCTAAAGCTGGAGAACTTTGGCTCTTCATGAAGAGTGGATTGGAGTCGCCGGAGCGCGTGACCGCCGGTCTTGTCTTTAGCTCGCGCAAGCGTGATATGGGGATGATAGGCGCGAGCTTCAGCGACGAATCCGCAATGCGAGGTCACCGCGATGATTGCCTCCTGAAGCCCGATGAGTCCCGGTGTACGTTGAACGTCCGCGAAGAAAACGGCGGCGCGATCAAAGAAGTTCAGCGACTGAATCCGCAAAGAAACGGGTTGCAATCGCAGTTCGCGTATCCGCGGCACAAGGCAGGAGTATTGTTCCTGAGATGTATTTCCCAGAAACTGCAAAGTAATGTGCCAGGATTCGGGCGCGGACCAGCGCAGCCCGTCGTGCGGAGAGCGAAGTCGCGCGATGGCCGCGGAGAGTTTATCTGTGACAGTTGCCGGCAAAGGAATGCCGAGGAACAGGCGCATAGCCTAAAGATTACGACGCGCGCGGGACAGTCGGGAACAAGGCTGAATTTTGATGGCGCTTCAATGGAAATCATGCGAGTGGACTTCGAGCGCGTGATCGGCGCCGCCAGAAAGAGCCGATAAGCGAACCGCTTTCACATGGATTACATTGTCCTGATTCTGGAGCGGGCCTTCGACCAGAAGAAGTTTGCCGCGGACGCACCCTGCGGTGCGTACAAATTCTCCATCCGAGAGGGGGATTCATATTGCCGAATTAAGTTACCTATTATCAATTAGGTAGCAGACTGGTTTTGGCGGAATACCCCCAAAATACTCCCACGGGAGCCGCTTTGAGGCATCGGCGCGGAATTGGGTTGGCCTGCTCCGGGTCGGAAATGCTCCGACTGGGATAGCTCGGAGCCATCGCGCCCATTCCGCTTCTACACCGCAAACCCGCCTCTATGTCCCCGACGACGCATTCCGTGGCGCAATTTTACGGTGCATGACTAACTACCGCGTGCGGCCAGCCGTTGCGCCAGGCGAGGGTTGACACTTGCAGCGCCGGGAAGCCGGAGTGCGCGTCGTAGGCGTGGAAGACGAGGATATCCGGGCCGGGGGACTGCATCAGGACCGACTCGCCTCCGGGACCGAGCCAACGGTGGTTTGCGGTGAGCAGGGGCGTTCCGCCGCCCTGCATCATGGGCACGCCGTGGTCGTCAACATAGGGGCCTGTAATGCTTTTGGAGCGGCCAACCATGGTGCGGTAGGTGCTGTGAATGCCGCGACAGCACAAGTCCCAGGAGACAAAAAGATAGTAGTAGCGCCCGTGGTGAACGATGAAAGCGGCCTCGATGGCCTCCCAATTCGGCGGAAGCCCCGGCGGGGCGGGCTTGGCATTGTCCGG
>JBAUHD010000432.1:0-5380 GCA_049680085.1 Acidobacteriaceae bacterium | reverse complement strand
CTCAGCGCGTCTCCCGTCGCGACATACACCTGGCTCAGCTCGCTCCCGGCGGAGTCCTCCGCTTTCGACGAGCCCGGCGCGCGCTCCGCCTGACTCTCAGCAAGCTGCACATACCGCAGTGTCTGCTCCCGATCCCCAAGATTGGCGTAGGCGCGGGCCATCAGCGCGTACACGCCTGCATCGGCGGGAGAGAGTTTCTGCGCCTCTCCCAATTCGGCGACGGCTTCGCGATAGCGATGCTCTGAGAACAGCGTGTTTCCCAGCCCGTAGTGCAGCATCCCGTCGTTGGGTGCAAACTTCAAGGCGGCCCGATACTCCTCAGCGGCATCCGTGAGCATTCCTTCGCGCCCATAAGCTGTCGCCCGAATCTCATGGATCGGCTCGGAGTCGCCCATCGCCTCTTCCGCCAGCTTGGCTTCTCGCAGCGCGGGCTCCGGTTTGTTCAGAGCGAGATTCGAGAAGGCCAGCCCAAGATGCGCCTCTCCGTCTTTGGGATTGAGCTTGAGCGCGGATTCAAAGTTCGCAGCCGCGGGCCCCGGCTCATGCAGCGCGTTCAGCACATAGCCCAGGTTTACGTGAGCCGTCTCGACGTTGGGGTCGCGCCGGATCGCTTCGGTGAAATCCTCGCGCGCTTTCTCAAGCTCGCCATCATGCTTGTGGACGTAGCCGGCCAGCAGGGGAATGTCCGGCTCCTTCGGCAATTTGTCATGGTACTGCGCCGTCAGTTCCGCCAGTTCCTTGTATTTCCCCAGATTCAGCAGGTCGTATCCGAGATAGACCACAACATCCCTGTCTTGCGGAAGCACCTTGATTGCCTCGCGTCCAGCTTTGGCGGACTCCTGATACTCGCCTTTGAAGCTCAGGTATCGTTCCGTCTCTCGAAGCACCAGAGGCTGCTGCCGCATTTGGTCATGAGCTCGGCCCAGCCACATGCCGGCCAATTGCAAGTCGTGCGCTTCGATCCCGGCGGTCATTCCGCCGGCCACAATCAGCGCATTGTGCGGCGCCAGGGCGTAAGCCTTTTCGTAGGAAGTCTGCGCCCGCTTGAACTTACGCTGCGCCGTGTACATGTCTCCCAGCGCAAGATACGGCACGTAGAGCTTGGGATAGGCCTTCGCCAGTTCATCGAAATATTTCTCCGCCTGCCGGTCACGCCCCGCCGCGCGCGAGGCATATCCGAGGGAAGTCAGCGCGAACCTGTTCCGCGGGTCGATGGAGAGAATGCGCTTGTAGACCGCAATCGCGTCCTCGACGCGGCCAAGTTTCATCAGCAGGTCGCCGTCAATCTGAAGGCTGTTAGGATCGCGGGGACTCAGGGCGAGCGCCTCTTTCGCGTCCGCGAGCGCGCTGTCAAAATTGCCGGCCTTCATCTTGATTTGCGCGCGCAGGCGCAGGAACGGCGCACGGTCGAGGCCCTGATCATTGACCGCGTTGATCGCCTTTTGCGCGATTTGTAACTGCTCGTCGGCGGCCGGGTGATTGTTCATGCCCTGGTACAACTCCAACAAATCCATGTGCAGCTGGATTCCATACAGCGGACCTTCGACTGGAGTCGCGGGCAGATGCGCCACCGCGGCGCTGTATTCCCGAACGGCATCGTCGTCGTGGTCTTCGCTCTGCGCGATGGCTCCGCGGATCGCGTGCAGGCGATAAAAATTGGGATCGATGGCCGCCGCCCGCTGGAGAAACGGATCAGCATTTTGCGGCGAGCCAGCCGCCACCGCCGCCTGCGCGGCGGAGAGCTGCAATTGCAGATCCTTCGGCATGGCATTGGCAGCCTGTGCATAAAGAGCGGCTGACTGGTCCGGCTGGCCATTGAGCTGATAGGTATACGCAAGCTCAGCCACCACATCGGGCTTCGGATTGGCAATCGACTTCAGCGCGGCAATTGCTCTCGAATAGTCGCCACTATCGCGGTAGTACCCCGCCAGTGCCCGCTGAACTTCAGGGTTGTTGGGTGCCCGCTGCTTCGCAAGGTCCAGGTAATGCCTCGCGAGATCCATCTGCTTCAGGCGCTGATATGTAGTCGCGAGCAATAACTCGCTGCGTGCGCCAGGACGGGTCCGCTCCGCCATATTCAGCCAGGTCAACGCGCCGGAGTAGTCGCCCGATTTCATGTGGAGATTGCCGAGCAGCAGCGCATCCTGCGCGCGGCTCGAGTCCGCCGCGATCACGCGCCTCAGCAGGCGCTCGGCCTCGGCCGTCTGCCCCGCCGCGCTGTAAACCTGAGCCAGTCCGGAAAGCCCGTCGAGCGAAGACGGAGTGAGCCGCAGGCCGTGCTGATAGGCGTCAATGGAAAGCTGAAGTTTGCCGTCCAGCCGCGCCGCGTAGCCGAGCAGAAACCATAGTTGAGGATCGTTCGGAGCGGACTGCGCGGCGCGTTGAGCATATTGGACAGCAAGCGCGTGATCGCCGCGCTGCAACGCCAACTGCGCCGCGCGCGCCAGGCGGGCATTTTGAATGTTCGACCCAAACCCCAACTGCTGCTCCGAAGGCTGCGCTTGCTCAGCCTTGGTCTGCGTCTTGCTCCCGCCGGAACCCACCGCGTAGGTCTGCGCCAGAACCGGCGAAGCAAGAGCTACTGCGAGGAGGGCGAGATAGATAAAATTCAGGCATCCAGATCTAGCGGTCAAACTGACTCACCGGCGAAAGACTTCGCGTTCAATGCGCTTGGATTCCATGAATGCTTTTGGCGTTGGCCGCAGCCCTTGCGCGGCCATTGCGCATTGGGCATTGGACTTACGCAAGCAACCTGCTTCCGTGATTTTCGGATCAAACACGATTCAAGAGGAAAGCCTTGCCACCTGAGTCTGTCGCTCCGCAAACTGAGTCTGTTGCTCCATCCACACGGCCTATACCGATGAGCCTGCTCCTGATGGTGGCCACCGCGGTGCATCTGCCGTTGATGATGATGCAGCTGCCGCTGAAGTCTTACGACACGAACTTCCACATTTTTTTTGCGTCTCACTACGTCCACCATTGGTTCGATCCGTGGAACCCAAAATGGTACGCGGGCTTTTCCCAAACCACATACCCGCCTCTTCCACAGCAGTGGACCGCCATTCTCTCCTGGCTCTTCGGGCTCAACATGGCCTACATGGTCGTCCAGTTCGCCGCCATTCTGCTTCTCGTGGTCGGCGTGTATCGCTTCGCGAAGCTGTGGGTCAGCCCGCGCGCGGCTTCCTTCGCCGCGCTCGCCTGCATTTTTCTCGGATCAGAAAGTTTCCTGGTTTACTCCGCCGGCCAGTTGGGTACCACCTGCGCCGCTCCGCTGTATCTCAACGCTCTGCCCTACATGTTTGAGTGGATACGGCGCGGTCGGGGACGCGCTCTGTTGAAGGCCAGCGTCCTGTTTGCCGCCGCCGCTGCCGCGCACCACGCCACGCTGCTCTTCGGCTCTTTCTTTTTCGCCATTCCCGTGCTCGCGCTTGTCATGCTCGACCGCGAGGGCGGCGAGCGCACCACCTGGGCAGCCTTCTGGGCGCGCACCATCACCGTCATTGTCATCGTCGTCGCGGCCGTCATCGTCGTGCTGCTCCCCTTCTGGATCGCGCTGATTCACTATCCGGTCACCCAGACGCCTATCCCGCATCCCAGCCGCGCTAACTATATCCTCAGCCCGCAGTGGGGCCTCAACTACTTCATCGTTCCATACGGAGCCATGATCCTGGCGCTGCCCTTTATTTTTATCCGTGGCTCCAAGGTGGCGCGCCTGCGTCCGCTTATGCTCGGCTTCTGGATCGCCTTTCTCATCGGCCTCGGTGGCACCACTCCGGTTGCGCATTGGTTGCTGGCGCGCGCCTACCACGTGCTTACCATGGAGCGCTTCAGCTACTGGGCCACGCTGCTGGCGCTGCCTTTTATCGGCCTGATCGCCGCCGAGCTGATCGCGCGCTACCGCAGACGCGCGGCCATCCCACTCGCCCTGCTCGCCGCGGCCTCATGCGCGCTGGCCGTGGCCTGGTCCAGCTTCCGGCCGGCGGACGCCAATCTCTTCAAGGTGAACTCTGTCGCGGCGTGGCTCAATCGTGACGGACACGACCGCTATCGTTACGTCACACTCGGCTTTGGATACAAAATATCCCGCTTGGCCGTCCTCACCGACGCAAGCAGCGTCGACGGCGAGTGGAACTCCGGGCGTCGATTGCCGGAACTCACCAGTCACGCCGGCGCCGCGCTCACCAGCTCAAAATTCTTCGGAGCTTCAGGCCTTGAGGCGCTGCGCGCCATCCTGCGCCACGCCGACCGCTATGGCTTGAAATGGGTCATTGTCCGCGACCAGTATTACGACCCGCTGCTGGAATTCAGCGGATGGCGCAGAGTGGATCAGCTGGATGACAACACCATCATCATCTGGACCAAAGACGGCGTCCCTCCCGCTACTCCCATCAACGCCCCGCAAAAACCGCCGCACTGGCAGGGAGTGATGTGGGGAATCCTCCCCATCGGCAGCAGCATTCTTGCCATCCTCGTCGTTCTCATTCCCGCGGATAAGGAGCGCGGCGGCCCCGAAGAACCTTCCTATTCGACGCGGGAAAATGTCGTGCCCGGGAGCGTGCTCTCATGACCGCCAAAGGAATCATCCTCGCGGTCGTTGTCTTCGCGGCCACGATTTTGCTGGTGGTGGTTGGCACACTGTGGCCTGTTCCTACCGCCGTCTCGTATGCCGGAGGAAGAAGCTTTCTGCGCGCCTCCTCCACGCCCGTGGCGGCCGTCGAAAACCTGGGCGATGAGCTTCGCCTCCGCCATTGGGGGGCCGCCTACTCGCAACTCGGCAACAAGGCGACATTCACTGAGCCGCAATTTCAACGCGACATCACGGGCTATCACCTCAGCCTCCGCACCTATGCCACTCTGGAGAGCTTCGACATTCACCCGCTCCACAAATCGGCGGATGACGCCGAAGTGAGAATGCGCCTGCACTGGTCCACTGTGGTCGGCAGCTTTGTGAAGACCCGCGACCTGAAGGTGGTAAGGAATGGCGATCGATGGACTGTTGACTGGCCGTGGGTCAAGGAGGCGGTCGTGCCGCCGCAGGTCATCCCGGTCAACTATCTGCGCTGGGACGTTATCTACCGCGGCTCGGAAGACGACTGGGGAGCGCAGAATGTCGAAGCCCCTCATATCCGCGTCGTCGATATGCACCCTGTCCAGCGCGCCGAAGGAGTGGTTGTCATGGGCGAGCTGCTGAATGAAGATGTTGTTCCCGCCCATGTGTCGGTGGAGGCCACGCTGTTGGCCAAGGATGGAAAACCAATCGCCAGCGAAGACAGCTTTGACAAAATTCTGCCCACGCTGCTGCCCAAGCAAGTCACGCCATTTTTCATCAGCTTCCCCAATGCCACTCTGTCGGACGTTGGAAGCATTCACCTGAACCCAA
>JBAUHD010000431.1:0-2758 GCA_049680085.1 Acidobacteriaceae bacterium | reverse complement strand
TGCGTATTTCGATCAAGTCACCTTCGCGCACGCGGCCAATCGGGCCTCCGGCCAGGGCTTCGGGGGAAATGTGGCCCACACAGGCGCCGGTTGAAACTCCGCTGAAGCGCGCATCCGTGAGCACCGCCACATGCTTGCAGAACGGAAGGCTCTTCAACGCCGAGGTGACTTGGTAGATCTCCTGCATCCCGGCTCCCATGGGCCCTCCGCAGATAAGTACGACGACATCCCCGTGCCCAACTGCGCCGTGTTTGATCGCGGCCATGGCGCTGGCTTCTGTGACAAAGACCCGCGCTGGCCCGGTATGGACATACGTCCCGTTTTCGTCAAGAAGCGAAGGATCGATGGCAGTGCTTTTGATTACGCCGCCCTCGGGCGCAAGGTTGCCTACCGGGAAGCACAGGGTTCGTGCAAGTCCGCGGGCGCGTGAGTGCTCGGGCGAAAAGATCACGTCTTGAGCATTGATGCCGTCGACGGCCAGCAAGCGATCCTTCATCGCATGACGGCGCTCGCTGGTTTCCCACCAATCGAGATTGTCGCCGAGGGTTTCTCCGGTCACGGTGCGCACGCTTGTATCTAACAGGCCGGCGCGGCGCAGGTGCAGCATCGTTTCGGGCACGCCTCCGGCAAGGAAAACCTGAACGGTCACAAATCCGCGCGGGCCGTTGGGCAGCGCATCCACAAGTCTCGGCACTTCGCGGTTGATGGCGGTCCAGTCTTCCACGGTCGGCCTTCGCAGGCCCGCCGCATGGGCGATAGCCGGCACGTGCAGCAGCAGATTCGTCGAGCCTCCGAAAGCCGCATGCAACACCATGGCGTTGCGGATCGCGGCATCGGTCAGCACATCGTTTGTGCCCAGGCCCAATTGCGCAAGACGCAGCAGGGCGCGGGCGGAGCGCGCGGCGGCATCGAGCCACACCGGCTGCCCCGAGGGCGCCAGCGCTGAATGCGGAAGAGCGAGCCCGAGAGCTTCCGCGACAACTTGAGAAGTTGCGGCAGTGCCGAGAAACTGGCAGCCTCCGCCGGGGGTGGCGCAGGCGCGGCAGCCGACCTCGGCCGCATACGCCTGTGTGATTCCTCCCTGTGCGAAGCGCGCCCCGAGAGTCTGCACCGTGCCCGCATCTTCAGCCGGATGCTCCCCACTGGCTTCAGCCAGCAGCGTGACGCCGCCCGGAACCAGGACGGCTGGCAAACGGCCCGAAGACGCCAGCGCCATCAGCATGGCTGGAAGGCCTTTGTCGCACGTAGCGATACCGAGCACGCCCTTGCGCGTGGGCAAAGAACGCATCAAGCGCCCCAGAACCATGGCCGCATCGTTGCGGTATGGCAGCGAGTCGAGCATTCCCACCGTGCCCTGCGTGCGGCCGTCGCACGGATCGGTGCAGGCCCCGGCAAAAGGAGTCGCGTGCAGGCGGCGCAGTTCGCGCGCGGCCTCGGCGACAAGCAATCCCACTTCCCAATGGCCAGTGTGCAGACCAAGCGCGATGGGCGTGCCGTCCGCTCCGCGCAAGCCTCCCTGCGTACTCAGGATGAGAAACTCGGGATCGAGCAGCCGCCGCGGATCCCAGCCCATTCCCGCGTTCTGCGACAAGCCGAACAGGTTTCCCGAGGGCTCGGTCAACAGCATTTCGGCCGTAAAGGGAAGTGCGCCCTCGGGGCCCCGCGCGTGCGTAGAAATGGAAGAGTAGACCGCCGGATCCGATTCAAGTACCTGCGCGGCAGAAAGAATGCGTCGTTCAGGCATGGCGGAACTCTCCGGTCACAGGCGAGGCCGGAACTTTTGGCAGGCGAATGAGCAGGAGCGCCGACGCGAGCAGCGAAAGCGACATCAACAGATAACCGGCGGATTGTGTACCGGTGATCGCGTGCAACAGACCTACAAGGTATGTGCCGACAAAACCGCCCAGCGCTCCGGAGCTATTCACCATCGCGAAGACCTCACCGGTAACCTCCCGGGGCACACGGTCAGGAATGATCGCGAAAAATGGCCCGTAGGGAGCGTACATGCAGCCTCCTGCGATGACCAGACAGGTGAAAGCGAGGGCAAAGCTGTGTCCGGCGAAAAAAAACGAGCCAAGCATTGCGAAACCAGCAAGCAGGAGAAATGGCCACACGATTTCCTGGCGGCGCAGCGTGCGGTCGGAAATCCTTCCGGCCACGATCATCAGGACCAGAGCCAGCAGATATGGAACGGCTGAGAGCAATCCTGTCCCGCCCATCGACAACGCGGCTCCACGGCGCACAATGCTCGGCAGCCACAACACAAAGCCGTAGATGCCCAGACTCCAGAAGAAGTATTGCAGCGAGAGCTGCAATATGTCCGCCCGAAAAAGGAAGGTTCTAAGCTGCGCGACGCCGTTGTTCTGACCAGGCATCACGGCTTGTTGCGCGACGATTTCCGCCTCGAGCTTTCCGGCTGCCAGCGGATCCATCCAGCGGGCCTGTGCCGGCTCGTCGCGCACCAGGGCGATCCAGAAAAATGCCCACAGAACGGCGGGAGCGCCTTCGAGGATAAACGCCCATTGCCACCCAAAGTACTCGATAAGAAAGCCGGTGACCGCGGACATCCACAACACCGTCACCGGATTGCCGAGGATCAGGAAAGTATTTGCGCGTGAGCGCTCCGCCCGGGTAAACCAGCGCGTAAGCAAAAGGAGCATGGCCGGGAATATGATGCTCTCGGCAATGCCCAGCAGGAGACGGTCCACCGCCAGCCATGCAAAGCTGCGGATCACCCCGGTAAGCGCCGCCAGCGTTC
>JBAUHD010000430.1:0-19501 GCA_049680085.1 Acidobacteriaceae bacterium | reverse complement strand
CCGGCTTTGCGTCGCTGGTCGGAGCCACCGGCGGATTCGGCCGATTCGTCAGCCGCAAGCTAAGCTGGCCACATCCGCTCTCCAGGCACGCCGCTGTCCACAACCTGCTGGCCGCGTTCGAGGCCGAACAACTTGTTACCCGCATGATGGCCGAATCTCAAGATTCGCGAACCCGAGTCAGGGTCCAGAACTCCTGCGAAGGGGCCTGCATCACCTGCCTGCTCGCAAGCTCGGTGGAATTCCCGCTGGATCATTGCCCGCCCGTGCCCATCGTCGGCTGCGTGAATTATGAAAAGGGCTGCCGCTGCTCGCTCGCCGTCACAAGCTGTGAGCCGAAGCAGGACGCTCTCTCGCGGTTGCTCTGAGGAATAGAGGCACGCTGTGATTTATCTCTGGACAGATTATGTCAATATAGGCATAATCGGGTTGGGTGAATTCGATTCTCAAGCCACTGCGCTGGATCGCGTCCTCAAAGAAGGACCTGATGGCGATGCCGGACGAGGTGCAACAAGCCTTTGGATTCGCGCTGTACAGTGCGCAGATCGGTTTGCTTCACCCGGATGCAAAGCCGTTGAAGGGTTTTGGATCAGCCGGCGTTTTGGAAGTTGTTGAGGACCGGCGCGGTGACACGTATCGCGCTGTCTATACGGTTCGGTTTGCGGATGCGGTATACGTGCTTCACTGTTTCCAGAAGAAGTCCAAGCGCGGGATCCAGACGCCGAAACGGGAGATCGATTTGATTCGTGAGCGATTAAGGGAAGTCGAGGCACAGGCAAAGAGGGATTGACCATGAGCAAAGCAGTCATGACAAAGAGCGCTTATAAAGAGTTGGGCTTTGCCGACGCTCCCGAGATGCTGGTGAAAGCGCAGCTTGTCGTGAAGATTGCGAAAATTTTGCGCGAGCGCCGATATAGCCAGCAGCAGGCTGCGAAGATCATGGGCCTTACCCAGCCTCGGCTCTCAAAGGTGCTTCGCGGTGAATTCCGCGGCATCAGCGAAGCCAAACTGATGGAGTGCCTCATCCGCCTCGGATGCGAAGTGAAGATTGTCGTACGCGCAAAAGGAAGATCCGCCTCCAGTCGTGTTGAGGTGGTGGCCGCGTAGATTCGTTTGCGCAGCTTTAGCCGATGTTGGCTGAACGGTCAGATCCACGACCAACGGGAGCGGCCACAAACATCAACACAAGAAATTGCGCGAAGCGCGGTTGCCTGAACGGCTAGTTCTCCTCGCCGATCTTCAGCACCGCCAGGAACGCTTCCTGCGGAATGTCCACCTTGCCGATGCGCTTCATCCGCTTCTTGCCTTCTTTCTGCTTCTCCAGCAGCTTGCGCTTACGGGAGATGTCGCCGCCGTAGCACTTGGCAATCACGTTCTTCCTCAGCGCGGTTACGGTCTCTCGCGCGACAATCTTCGCCCCAATTGCAGCCTGAATGGCCACTTCGAACTGCTGCCGAGGAATCAGCTCGCGCATTTTCGACACCAGCGCGCGCCCGCGATCGTAGGCAAAATCGCGATGGACGATGATCGAGAGCGCGTCCACCGGCTCGCCGGAAACCAGAATGTCCAGCTTCACCATCGGCGAGTCCCACGTGTCCGACAGGTGATAATCGAGCGATGCATAGCCGCGCGACACCGACTTCAGCCGGTCGTAAAAGTCCAGCACAATCTCATTCAGCGGAAGCTCATAGGTAATCATCACGCGCGTGGGTGTCACGTACTCGAAATTCTTCTGCCGCCCGCGCTTTTCCTCCACCAGCTTCAGAATGCCGCCGACGTACTCCTCGTTCGTCAGGATGATTGCCGTGATCACCGGCTCCGCGACCGACTCAATCTCCGAAGGGTCCGGCCAGCGCGAGGGATTGTCCACCTCCACGACGCTGCCACTCGTCAGCGTGATCTTGTAGCGCACGCCCGGAGCCGTCGTAATCAAGTCAAGATCGAACTCGCGCTCCAGCCGCTCCTGAATAATCTCCATGTGCAGCAGGCCCAGAAAGCCGCACCGGAAGCCGAAGCCCAGCGCCACCGAGCTTTCCGGCTCAAAGAAGAATGACGAATCGTTCAGCCGCAGCTTTTCGAGCGCGTCGCGCAGCAGCGTGTGCTCATGCGAATCGACGGTGTAGAGTCCGGCGAAGACCATCGACTTGATGTCTTCAAACCCCGGCAGCGCCGCTGCCGCCGGCCTCGCGTCCTCCGTTACCGTATCGCCGATTTTTGTATCGGCGACGTTCTTGATGGTGGCGACAAAAAATCCCACTTCTCCGGCGGAAAGCTCGTCAATCTCCACCGGCTTCGGCGTCAGCACGCCCAGTGAATCCACATCGAACGCCTTGCCGTTCGACATCAGCCGGATCCGCATCCCTTTCCGCAGCCGCCCATGCACGATGCGCGCCAGCACGATCACGCCGCGGTAGGCGTCGAACCACGAATCAAAAATCAGTGCCTGCAGCGGAGCCTCCGCATCGCCCGTTGGCGGCGGAAGCCGGTTCACAATCGCCTCCAGAATGTCCGGCACGCCCTGACCCGTCTTCGCACTCACCGGAATCGCATCGGTGGCGTCAATGCCCACCGCCTGCTCGATCATCTCCTGCGTCCGCAAAACGTCGGCGCTCGGCAGGTCGATCTTGTTGATCACCGGGATCACTTCAAGCCCGTGGCTGATCGCGAGATAGGCGTTCGCCAGCGTCTGCGCCTCCACGCCCTGCGAGGCGTCCACCACCAGCAGCGTGCCCTCGCAGGAGGCCAGCGACCGCGAAACTTCATACGAGAAGTCCACGTGCCCCGGCGTGTCGATCAGGTTCATCTGATAGGTCTGGCCATCCTTCGCCGAATACATCATCCGCACCGAGTGCGCCTTGATCGTGATGCCGCGCTCACGCTCTAGGTCCATCACGTCCAGCACCTGCGCCTGCATCTCGCGCGCCGTCACCGAGCCGGTCAGCTCCAGCAAACGGTCGCTGAGCGTGGATTTACCGTGATCGATATGCGCGATAATCGCGAAATTCCGAATGTGCTTATTGTCCATGCGAGAAAAAGAGGCGCGCCTTCAGGGCCTCAGCGGAGGAAACTGCTCCAAGGCCCAGTTTATCATCGCGTTCCGGCGCGAATCCTCCGCCGCGCCGCGGCCCGCAAAACGCAACGTCATACAATAGAGCGATACGGAGCAGGTTGAGAGAACTCGATCGATTCTTCGTCCTATATACACGCATGGTTGTTTTTCGAGCCGCTCTTACTGTCGCCGTCGCCGCGATGCTGCCCTTTGCCGCGTTCGCCCAATCCACCCCGCAGCCCGCGCCGCCTTCCATCACACCCTCAGCCGCGCAGAATCCGCACGCTCGCCGCATCGCGCAAGTTATTCAGGATGTCGAAGCCGCCTACCAGAACGGCATGTCCAATTACCAGGACGGCCACATCGCCGCCGCCAAATCCAACTTCGACTATGCCGTGGACCAGATGCTCACCTGCGGCCTGAGCATCAAGGCCAATCCCGATCTTGCCGCGGAATTTGACCGCATCGTCGACGCCGTCAACACGCTGGAGTTGGACGCGCTGAAGCAAGGCAACGGCCTCGCGCCGCCTGCTGACCCCACCCCGGTGGACGTGGCCAACGCCGTCACGTTCCCCGTGGATCCCGCCATTCGCGCCGAGGCCACCGCGCAGTTGAAGACAACTCGCTCCGACCTCCCGCTGGTCATGAATGATTACGTCGCCAGCTACATCAACTTCTTTTCCAAGAGCAAGGCCGGCCATGGAACCATCGTCGCATCGCTCGACCGCGCCGGGCGCTACAAGAACATGATTGAGCGCGTGCTCAAGCAGGAAGGCGTTCCCCAGGACCTCATCTATCAGGCGGTCGCCGAATCCGGCTTTCGCACCCAGGTCGTCAACCGGCATTCCGGTGCCGGCGGCATGTGGCAGTTCATGCCCGGCGACGCGTATGCCCCGCCGCGCAGCGCATGGTACGACGGGCGCTTCGACCCGCTGGAGGCCACCCGCGCCTACGCAAAATACATGAAGTATCTCTACGGCCAGTTCGGCGACTGGTATCTGGCCATGGCCGCCTATGACTGGGGCGCGGCCAATGTGCAGAAGGCCGTCCAGCGCACCGGCTTCGCTGATTTCTGGGAACTCTACAAACGCAACAATCTCCCCGCTGAAACCAAAAACTACGTGCCCATCATTCTCGCCGTCACCATCATGGCGAAAAATCCAAAACAGTATGGGCTCGACGACCTCACCCCCGATCCTCCCCTGGCCATGGATTCCGTGCAGACCGACTACAGCGTCGGCCTCGCGCTGGCCGGCGACCTGGTCGGCGTGCCGCCGCAGGAAATGGCTGCCCTCAACCCCAGCCTGCTGCGCGGAGCCACGCCCCCCGACGGAACCTTCGACCTCCACCTGCCCGCCGGCACCAAGGCTCTTTTTGAAAAACGCATCGCCGGCATCCCCGTCGATAAGCGCCGCTACTGGCGATACCACACACTCACTCCCGATGAGACTCTGCGCGAGGTGGCCAGCCAGTACCACGTCTCGGTCTCCGCAATTGAAGATGTCAACGAGCTAAGCTCAGCGGATGTCAGCGATCTGGATGCCATCATTGTTCCCGTGGCTCCCGTCAGCGCATCGCGCGCCACCACGCTCTATCACGCCCGCCGCGGAGACAGCCTCATCAGCATCGCCGACCGCTTCGGAGTCACGGTCGAGCAGTTGCGCCGCTGGAACCACCTCCGCAGTTCCTCCATCAGGACCGGACAAAGGCTCTATGTCGCCGAACCCGCGCACATCCCCTATTCGCGTCGCCGCCGCTCCTCTCATCGCCGCTCGACTCATCGCGCGGCACATCGCACAACAAAAAAATCCTCCACCGAAAAAGCAAAAAAAACCTCCCGCCCCGCCTCTTCGCACAAACACAAATGAAGCCGCCCTGCGCCTCTCGCCCTTGAACCACGCGGGTTTTCGTGCCATCCCGCCATGTCGCAACAGCGCTGAGGTCTCTGGTTCAGAAGCGGTCGCGACGGCGAATATGAAACAAAAAATGAACTTCTCGCGGAGAAAGGCTTGCGTTTTCATGGCAAGTCGTTGCATGGTATTGCTATAATTCGCGGCGCGGGGGTTTATTTCTTCACCGCGATACGGCGCCGGAAAACAGGCACCGAGGCTTGAGCCCGGAGGGCTATTGCGATGTACAACGATCACCGATATCACATGCGCGGCGACAGCGACTTCGAACGAGAGACCGAAGCCTTCCCGGAAGAAAGTGAAGACAACTTCGACGAAGAGGAAGAAGAGGAGCAGGTTTCCGTCTCTCTTTCCTCCGACGACGACGACCTCGATGATGACGACGAAGAAGACCGAATTGTGGTCGTAGTGGAACCCTCCGCTTTGTCAAGTGCGCCGGCCGCCGCGGAGACGTTGACCCGACCCAAGACCCCCGCCAGAAAAGCCCCTGCCAAGAAAGCCTCGGCGAAGAAAGCCGCCGCAAAAAGGACGCCGGCGAAAAAGGCGGCCAAGAAGGCTCCGGCAAAAAAAGCTCCGGCGAAAAAGGCCGCGGCGAAAAAAGCCGCAGCAAAGAAATCTCCCAAGAAAGCTTCCGCGAAAAAGGCTTCCGCCAAGAAGGCTTCCGCGAAAAAGGTTTCGGCGAAAAAGGCCGGAAAGAAATCTGTCGTTAAGAAGAGCAGTCAGCGCGCCGGCGGCAGAAAGGCTGCGAAGAAATCCGCAGTCTCAAAAAAGGGTGCGAGCAGCAAAAAATCAACCAAGAGAGGTACTCCTTTGGCAGTAAAGAAAGCAGCAAAGAAGGCGGCCAAAAAGGCTCCGGCCAAAAAGGCAGCAAAGAAAGCTCCCGCAAAGAAGGCGGCCAAGAAGGCAGCCAAGAAAACCTCAAAGAAGTAACCAACCCGTAGTTAAGAGGCAAGCAAAAGAGCCTGGCCGAGCGCCGGGCTTTTTTGCGCCCAAAATACGCCTCGCGCCCCCATCACGTGCGCCCGGAAACGTCCTGTTCCAGGACAATCGGCCCCTCCCTTGCACCGCGCAAAAAGCTTTCAGCCGCCCCTAAATTCCCTGCCTTCTTTCACCTGCCGAAATCCCCGATTGTGGAAAGCGCAAATTCCTCAAAAATAAAAGTTACAAAGGTAAGCAATCCCTCCCTCATCCATTTCCAGGATAAAACTATAGCCAAATGAACGACTTGGAGCAAAAATCTCAGCTTCCGCAAGGACCCTCCGCCGCTTGACGGCGAAGCCATCCGAGTAGGCCCGCCCGAATCTCCACAGTTTTTTCCACAGGGCCCGCCCGCCTTGGGAGTTCCCGGATTTGGCAACAAAAAGAGAAAGGGCCCCGGTGTGCCCGGAGCCCTTCTGTGGAATGAAAATTTACGAGTGAGCCGCGCCCTACTTATGCGACGGAATATGCGAGGTTGGTGCCGACGGAACTGCCGGAGCCGGAGCCGCAATCCCGGACTTGATGTTGTAGGCGTCGATCACCGCCTTGGTGATATCGGTCGACTGCTTGTGCCAAAGCACCGCCGGTGGGGCCTGCGAGCTGGCCGAGGAATCCAGCACCACGCCGAAGCCGTTCTCGCTGGCGTAGCTCTGCAGCACGCCAAAGACCTTCTCGGCTAGTTGCTGATAGGCCGCCTGCATCTGCTGCTGGTAATCCTGGCTGGCGTCCTCGCCATCGCGCTGCAGGATCTTTTCCTTGGCGTCGATGGCCTGGGTCCGACCCTGGCGCTCGCTGTCGCTCAGCTTGTCGCCCGCGGTCTGAAGCTGCTTCTTGAGCGTGTTGACCTCGTCGGACTCGGTCTTCAGTTGCTCCCGTTTCGGCTCAAATTTTTTCTGAATGTCGGCAATGCTCCTCTTGCCTTCATTGGTCTGGAAAACGGCAGCCTCGAAGTTGATGACCGCCACCTTGGTGGTGCCAGTGGGCGTAACAGCGACGCTGGCGGGAGCGGCGGGAGCGGCCGGCTGCGCAACGGCGCTCAGACTGAGGCCTGCGATAAGCAGGCATGCGATGGGCAACGAACGCGAAATAACACGCTTCATGTGGATCAAAAATTCCTCCGGTTTGATCAAATCTCCCGCACTTGCGGAAGCGAACCTCGCTTCCTGATCTACCTGCTGCGTTGTTCGTGGAGGCGGATTCCCGGCCCGCAAAGGCCCGGAAAGCAAGACGAGTCACGATCAGAGGACATTCTCAGGAACTGAGCGAATTATAGGGAAGCCGCGAACCAGCGTCAATGGGACTGCGCCTTCACCGCAGTCCCCCTCAAATCAGAACGTTGTGCTGACCGCCAGCCGGAACGTCTTACGCGGCTCCCGAAGCACATAGAGCGAACCGTAGCCCTGCTGCGCCTGGGCGAAGCTGTAATCGCCCGCGCCACCCGCCGGGAACATACTGCGCGTAATCAGGTCCTGCGTATAAAAGTCCTTCTCCAGCCGCAGCGGATTGTAGGCGTAGTAGAGCCGGAAGGGCGCGTTGATAATCGGCATCATCACGTCCAGTTCGGCCCCGGCCGACATGCGCGGAACATAGTTCGTCCCGCCAATCGGATCAATGGTGTGGCTGAACTGGATAGGCACGCCGCCCTGGCACGCTCCATTGTTGTAGTTCGGGCAGCCATAGAGAGGCGAATTCAGAATCGCGACGCCCTCCGGGCTCTGGTGAAGCTGGCCTCGATTCGTCGCCATATCCATCCCGAAATCATCAAAGATGTTGAAGGCCACGGTCCGCGCGTAGATCGGAATCTCGTACTGCAAGTTGGTCGTAAAGCTCGCGTCTCCGCCAATCGAAGCGATGCCGTACACCGGAATCGGCACCTGAATCGGGCCCAGGGCGGGATTGGTCGGGTCACGCGGCACCGTCGATCCATCGGGATTGGTCAGCGGGAACAGCACCCGCGTCGGCACAAACCCGTAAGGCGTCGCCGAGCGGATATCAAACCCGCGCACGTCCGCCTCGCCGCCCGTGTAGAAGCGGCTGAACGGCGGCGCAACGTCTCCGCTGATGCCTCGGATATACTCCGCCTGCACCCTCATCCCGAAGACGTTCCGGCCTTCGTTGTTGAACTTCAACCCCTTCACCGGATGGAAGAACTTGTACTCGATCAGCGGCTGAATGTATCGAACGTTCCCCCACAGGCCGGCAACCTGCAAGTCGGCGGAAATGGAGTGTCCGCTGTGCGGCAGGTAGTTCGAATCCAGCTTGTTCTCGGTGTAGCTCAGCATCAGCGAGCTGGTCAGGATTCCTTCCAGCGCGTTCTGCCCCTGAATCCCGCTGCGGAACGCCAGCGTCTGGAAGAAGTTGCTCGACGCCGCGCTGTAGGTCGTCACCGAAGACTTGTTGAGGCTGTAGGTGACGCCAACCCGCTTGAAGCTGTGCTTGATCGGGTAGCTCGCTGAAACCGTGAAACCCGTCGAAGTCTGGTCGTACTTTTGCAGCAGTGATTGCGTCGCCGTCGAGAGATTGTCCGGATTCCCGCCCGCCAGCTTGTAGTTCTTCGTCGCGTTGTAGTCGTACTTGCTGTTGAACACCTGGAAGCCCAGGTTCAGGGGGCGATTATGAATGTACGGCTCGTCAAATCCGAACTTCACATTTCGAGTCACGCTGCCGACATTGGCTTGCAGGGTCAGCGTCTCGCCCATCCCCAGGAAGTTGTTGGTCTGGTAGTTCAGCCCCAGGAACGAGCCGCCCAGTCCGCTCACGCCGCCGTTCAACCCAATCGAGTTTTTGCCCTTCTCCGTCACCTTCAGCAGCAGGTCCACGGTGCCGTTTTCCGCGTTCTGGTGGACCACGGTGTCCTGATCCACCTTCAGCGGATTGAAATAATCCAGGTGGTTCAGCCGCTGTACGCTCAGGTCCCAAAGCTTGCTGTTGTAGATATTGCCTTCCTGCAGCGCCAGCTCGCGGCGAATCACGAAGTCGCGCGTGACCGTGTTGCCCTGGAACTCGATCCGCGACACATAGAACGGCTTGCCTTCATCAATATCGATGTTGAAGGTGACCGTCTTCTTCGCTTCATCGAAGGTCGGCGTCGGAATCGCGACAAAGTTGATGTAGCCCAGCGTTCCGTAGGCCTTTTGCAGGTTCTGCAACCCCTTGCCGAACTGTGTCGCGTTGAAATAGTCGCCGTCCTTCTCGGCGAACTGGGCGCGCAACGCCCTCACATTCGTCACCGCCTTGTTGCCCGTAAAGGTGATGCCGGTCAGCCGGTAACGCCCGCCTTCTTCAATCGGCATCGTGATATCGATACGCTTGCCCTTCTTGGGCCGGAAGGTGAACAGTGAAAGCCCGGTCTCATTGCGCAGATGGGTCTGCGGCTCGCCCACGCTGGCCTTCAGATATCCGCGATCGCGATAGGCCCCGCGCACCCGCTCCGAGTCCTCCTCCAGCTTGCTCGCGTCATAGACGCGCGGGAAAAGGCTCTCGAAGAAAATGGAATGTGGAAGCCCGACCGGGCGCAGGTTCCGCATCGACTCCCGAAGCAACCGCGAGCTTACGTGCTCGTTCCCCGTAAAGCGGATCTTGCCGACCATCACCTTCGGGCCTTCCTTCACGTCAAAGGTCAGGGACACCGAGGCCGGAGGAACCTTCTTCACGTCGGGCTTGATGGTTGCGAACTGGTGCCCGTGCTCACTCAGCATCTGCTTCAGCACGTCAATGGCGTGGGCAATGCGCGTCGGGTCGTACTTGCTCTCCTGGGATATGCCGACCTTTTCCTTCTTAAAGCGGTCCAGCACGTCGGAAACCGTGACCGAGTTCAGGCCCTTGTAGTGAATCTCCCGGATGGTCGGCTTTTCCGTCACATAGACGTTCAGGATCACGCCCTTCGGCGTGTCCTCTTTGTCAATGCGGACGCTCTCGAAGTAGCCGGTGTTCCACAGCGAGTTGAAGTCCCGCTCCGCCGTCAGCGGATCGTAGGTCTCGTTGACGCGGCTGAACATGCGCGCCAGAATCGTTTCCTTCGGAATCTCGCGATTGCCGACCACGCGAATCTGCACGATGGTGTTCTGTTGCTGCGCCCACGCCGAAAGCGAAAAGACGCAACAAAACATGACGAAGCATTGCAGCGTGCGGCGCGCGGAACGGCGCAAACTCTGACTCAATTGGATTGGAGAGCTCACGCCCTCGCGTTCTACGGGAAAAATATGCACACCCTCACTGCAAAAAATCAGGCCAATCCTGCGCAAGATGCGATTATATGTGACGGAAGGGGCAGAGCCCAACTCCGCGCTTGCCTGCGGCGCTCCTCTCAGCATCAGACGGCAGCCGCGACCCGTGCGTAAGCACGGTCAACTCTCAGGTTTCGCGTCTCTCCTCCAGCCCTCCCCGCTCCGGCCAACGCCCGGCGCAAGGTCCGCCGCAAAGCTTTTTGCATTGAGCTGGCGACGCCATCGCAACCCCGCGCCGTCCCCAGCTTCCTCCACAACCATTCCATTCCACTCTCCACAGCCGCGAAACAGGGCAAGCCCGCCGCAACCGGCATTTCCACCTCGCCCGTCCATGACAGGGAATCCGCTTCTTAGTCTAAATGGAAATCTCCCAATGCGTGATTGCCTCGCAGAATAACCACCCGTGAGCGGCCCACTCAAGCCCGCTTTTGGCTTGAATGGGGGAAACTGCGCATGAGCGCGAAAACAATCGACGCAAGCAGCACGTCTCTAAACGGGTCGCGGCTTCTGCGGACGCGGAGGCTCATCAGCGCTCGGCCCCCAGCTTGCCGGCACGGCCACATTGAGCAGGCGCAGATATACACTCAGTTGGCCCCGATGCTGATACCAGTGATTGAGCATGATGTCCCGCAGAAATTGCCCCCGGGGCATGGCGAGCAGTTCGGTGCCGCCTTGCACAATCCGGAAGGTTTCGCGCATCACGGCGTCGTCGAACTTCGGCAGCGCCTGCGCGACCACTTTCACGCTCTCATCGAACGCGGTGAGGACTTCCCGCAAACTGGATGGCTGCGGCATTTTGCTGAAATCCGGCGCCTGCGCGGGATTTTGCTGCACCATCCTGACAATGTTCCCCGGAACCGTGGCGATATGCAGGGCGAGCTGCCCTGCCGTCCTCGACTTCTCATGCGGCTTCCACATTAAACGGTCCTCGGGCACGCGCTCCAGGTAGTTGCGAGCGATTGGAACCTGTTCTTCAAATTCCGCGAATAAGACCTGGGCAAGTGACATAAGCAATCCTCCTTGAATAAGTGATGACATTGTTCCAATGCGCAAACAAGCGCACACGGCTCAAATTCTTCGTGAGACGCACGCCCGTCGAGCGGTCTTTGAGAAGCAAAAATGCGGTGTGCGGCCCGGAGTCCGCCCTGAGCGAAGCCGGGGGTCTCGCTGCTGAGACGACGGCACAGCACCGCGTGCGCTCGCTTCATCCAAACGTAAACGCAAACGCCTGCACGCCGGGGTCCTCAAACTCAATCGTGAAAATGTGGTCCTCCACCGGACCCTTCTGACGCACAAGCTGATACAGCCGGTAATCTTTCACCTCGCCATTGCCTTCGGCGTCCGTGTCCACTCCGTGGTTCTCTCCCGGAGCCTTCCCGTCAATCGTCACCTTGAACCGTACCGGCTTGTCATGCTTCGCCGGACCCAGCACCAGGTGCAGGTCCCGTGCATGGAAGTGAAAAATGATCTTTCCTCCGGCCTCCTTCAGCTCCGCAACCTGCTGATGATCGACCCATTTTCCCGCAAAGCCCCACTGGTTCAAGCTGGGATTCGCCGGCGGCTCATACACGTGGTCATCATCATGCTTGATTCCGCCCGGCGACGCGAAGTTCGCGGCGCGCGCATAGCCAACGTAAGTCTCCGGCGACTGGATCGCCTTCATGTCAGCGGGCGCTTCAATGCCTGTTCCCTGCACGCTCACCGTGCCTTCAGGCATCGATTGCCCCCGCTCCTTCAGCAGCCCCTGGATCAACTCCTCCGCCTTCGCATAGTCCCCTTCGCCAAAGTGCGTGTAGCGAATCTTCCCATGCGCGTCGATGAAATAATCCGCAGGCCAGTATTCATTGTGGAAGGCCTTCCAGATCGCATAATCGCTGTCCAGCGCAACCGGAAAAGTCACGTGAAACTTCCGCACCGATCTCTGCACGTTGTCCAGCTTCGTTCCAAACCCAAATTCCGGCGTGTGGACCCCGATCACCACCAGCCCGCTGTCCTTGTACTTCTCGGACCAGGCTTCGATGTAAGGCAGCGAGCGCAGACAATTGATACAGGAGTAGGCCCAGAAATCCACCAGAACCACTTTCCCCTTCAGGTCCTTCGCCCGCAAATCCTTGGAATTGATCCACCCCGTCGCACCCGACAGGCTGTCGAACGGCGCGGCTTTGCCAATCATGCTTGAAGTCGGCTGCTGCTGCGCCTGCGCCCAGGTCGCCGGCTGGCTCAGCATCCCGCAGCCAACAATCGCCGCCGCCACCGCAATTGCCCATCGCCTTCCACACCCAAAAGAAAGAGCAACCATCCTGTGCACCCCCTCCGTCTGCAACTATAAACCGCAGCAGTAGAAACGTTGTCATCCCGAACAGAGCGTAACAAAGGGGAGCGGAGCCGAGGTGCGGGTGCCCCAGGTCTCGCTTTTGAGACCTGGGTTAAGGACAATCCAGAGTAAATTTGGGTGCCCCATCCTTTCGCGTACTTAGGTCCGAACGGATGGATTCCAGTGCTGAATCAAGCAAACAGGCCGAAGAAGTGATCTGGCTCAATCCAGCTTCAGATACTCGGCTGGCGTGACGATTCTCGTGCAGCCATGCACTCCGACCGTCAGCAAATCCTTATCCCCGGTGACAATCAAATCCGCGCTGGCGCGCTCGGCGCATTCAAGGAATTTGTCGTCATCGGGATCGCGGCAGAGCGATACGGTTCCGTGAATCCGAACGCGGATTGCTCTTTCGAGTACGCCGCCGAGTACAAATGAAACGCGCTCCGGCTTCCAGCCGAAGCCCCCTTCCAGAACGCGTGCGACTTCCGCATCAATTTCATCGCAAGTGGCTATTGTGTCAAGCTCCGAGGCCCGGCTCAATGCGCGAAAGGGCACACCCGCCACTCCGCCAAAGTGCAGGCCCGAGATCCATACATTCGTATCGACGACTACGATCATCCGGCGGCGCGCATTTTGCGCTCTGCCGCCATCTCCGCGCGCGCTTCCTTGATGAGCCGTGGAACATCTTCCTCTGTATAGCCACGAGGGTTACGCGTTGCGGCATAAGCTGCCGCTTCCATCAGGACCTTCCGGGTCTGCTCACGTTGCAAGCTTCGTATCCCTTCCCGGAAGACTTCGCTCATGGTCCGGCTTTCGCTTATTGCTATAGACTCGGCTTGCTTCGCCAGATCAGGCGGAAGGCTGATGGTGTAAACCTTGGATTTGCGCTTCGCAGTCGCCATAGAATCATTATTACATTGTAATGGAATGCAGTACACCTGGAACGACGCCCTGGAGGGCTCTGTTCCCGGACGAGTGGCCTGCTCAAGCCGCTTTTGCTTGAATGGGGAAAGACCCACGCGGGAACTTCCCCACACTCCCCGCCGTACAATCCTTAGAAAAAGAAATCCACCGCATGGCCCGCTCCGCTGTCTCACCAGCCGCGCTCGTTGAAGTCCAGCCCGCCGCCCTGCCTCGCGTCGAGTGGATCGCCCTCGCCGTCCTTTGCGCGGCCAAACTCCTGCTGCACATCTTTACCAGCGTCCAGCGCTACGGCTACTTCCGCGACGAGCTTTACTACCTCGACCTCGGCCGCCATCTCGCCTTTGGATACGTCGATTGCGCCCCGCTCGTCGCCGTCTACGCCCGCGTCGCGCTACTCCTCGGAGGCTCGCTCGCCGCCCTCCGCATCCTGCCCGCGCTCGCCGGAACCGCCCTCGTCGCCCTCTCCATCCTCATCGCCCGCGAACTAGGTGGCCCACTCAAGCCTGCCTCTGGCTTGAGTGGGGAACCCAGCCGCTACGCCCAGTGGCTCACCGGCATCGCCGTCCTGCTCTCGCCCGGCTTTCTCATCATGGACAGCTTCCTCTCCATGAACGCCTTCGAGCCGCTCTTCTGGATGGCCGGAGCCTGGGCCGTCGCCCGCTTCCTCCGCACCGGAAACTCGCGCCTCTGGGTTGTCTTTGGAATCTGCATTGGACTGGGCATTGAAAACAAGCACTCCGCCGCGTTCTTCGCCATTTCCGTCGTCATCGCGCTGCTACTTACGCGCCACCGCCGCGAGTTCCTCAAGCCCTGGATATGGATCGGCATCGCCGCCGCGCTCGCCCTCTTCGCGCCTAACCTTATATGGCAAATCCGCCACCACTTTCCCACGCTCGAAGACCTCGAAAACGTCCGCCGCACCCACAAGGACATCATCCTCGGCCCCGGTGCCTTCATCGCCCGCCAGATCCTCGACATGCACCCCATCCTCTTCCCCGTCTGGCTCACCGGCGTCGTCTGGACGCTGTGGTCCCGCCGCTGGCGCGTCCTCGGCCTCGCCTTCCTCGTGATCTTCGTGATGATGGAGCTGATGCACGGCAAGGAATACTACCTCTTCCCCGCCTATCCCATAATGCTGGCCGCCGGCTCGGTCGCCATCGCCCACTGGCTCGCTGGTTTTAGAAAGCCCGCCGTCGCGACAACCCTCCGATCCGCTATCCTCGTCATCGTCATTCTGGCCATGGCGGCCTTCGTGCCCGTCAGCACCTGGATGCTTTCGCCTGAAAACTACCTCGCCTACGCGCGCGCTATCGGCTTCGCGCCCAAAAAAATTGAAACCCGCCAGCAGAGCCTTCTCCCACAGGCCATCGCCGACCAGTTCGGCTGGCCCGAGATGGTGGCCCAGACCGCCGCCATCTACAATTCGTTGCCGCCCGCGCAGCGCGCCCAAACCGGCCTCCTCACTGGAAACTACGGCGAAGCTGGAGCCATCGACCTCTTCGGCCCAAAATACGGACTGCCCCACGCCATCTCCGGCCACCAGAACTACTGGTACTGGGGCCCCGGCACCACGCACTACACGAACTTCATCCTCTATGAATGGAACCAATCCGACGTAGAAAAAGCCTGCCAATCCTGGCAAGCCTTCCCCCACGACGAAAAATATGGAATGGGCGAGGAAAACACCCCCATTTACCTATGCATGGGAGCCCGCTTCGACCTCTGGAAACACTGGAACCGCTGGAAACACTGGAACTAGTGCTGGCCGCACGGGCGGCGGCTTCCCACCCCATCATGCGAAAACCGCGCATGACGGGGGCCCCGGCTTCGCGTGGCCACCCCCGCTGGTCGTGGGTTTAGATCATACCGATTCACATCCCAACATTTTCTTCCACTCCCCCAAAAAACTGCATCATTTTTCCCCGCGTTTTGCGTATATGCAGGTGAAGGGATGTCCCGTTGAGTTCGTCCATCGAGCAATTCGCTGACACGTTGCACCGCCACAAGGCGCGCGTTTACTCCATCGCCTTTCGCATTCTTGGCGACAGGGGCGCGGCGGAAGAGGTGGCACAGGACGTGTTTCTGGAACTGCACCGCACACTGCCGCGGCTGGAGAGTGAGCAGCACGTTACAGCGTGGCTGCGGCGCGTCACCTGCCATCGCTCCACTGACGCCCTGCGCAGGCGCGCCGTGCGGGGCGGAGCAGTCCAGAACGAATGGGACGAAAGCGCGATTCCCATGCCGGAACCGCCCACGCCTTCCCCGCTCATGAACCGCATCGAGCGCCTGCTTTTCACTCTGCCGCCCGCGCAGCGCACCGTTCTCGTCCTTCGCTACCAGGAAGACATGGAGCCGGAAGACATCGCCATCGAGCTCGAAATGCCGCTCGCAACCGTAAGGAGCCATCTTCAGCGCGGGCTTCACCTGTTGCGCGGCAAAGCCGAGCGAACCTTGAAGGAGTACATCCGTGGCTGACCTCCACAACGACCTCGAAGACCTGGAACGCGAGCTGCGCGCGGGCCTCGCCGCAAGGCCCGCGCCCGAGGGCTTCGCCGAAACAGTGCTCGCCCGTGCCGCAAATCGAGAAGCCACCGCCATGGGCGAAGTAGAGCAACGCCCTTTTAGGGCGTTGCTCTACGAAAAAGTGCTCGCCCGCGTGACTAGCCGGAAAGCGCCGCGGCAATCGCGCCCGGCTCTGTTCCCGCATTGGCGCAGCGCCCTGGCTGCCGTTCTCATCGCCGCCGCTCTCATCACCGCCGGGCTCTGGCAGCGCCGCCAGCAGCGCATCGCCGGAGAGCACGCCCGCGCCCAGGTCTTCCTCGCTCTTCGCATCACCAGTTCCACCCTGGACGCCATCCTCCAGCAGAAAATCCAACACCCCGTAAAGGAAGACCAGCCATGAAAAGACAATTCACCGCAATCGCTCTCGCCCTCGCGTTTCTGCCCTGCGCCGCCGCGCTCGCGCAGAACAATCCGCATTTTCCCGTCACGCTGCAAAAGCAATTGGCCGACCGCGCCAGCCACTACACTGAGGTCAACCTCGACCGCAGCATGCTCGCCTTCGCCAGCCATTTTATGGACAAGAGTGACGACGCCGCGACCCGCCACCTGATTGAAAAACTCAACGGCGTCTACGTGCGGACCTACGAATTCAGCAAGCCCGGCCAGTACACCGCCGCCGACCTCCAGTCCATCCGCCGCCAGTTTCAAGCCTCCGACTGGAAGCCGATGGTCAGGGACCACTCCAAGGACGGCTCCAGCGACTCGGATATCTACATCAAATCCGAAGGCGGCGAAATCCTGGGCATGTTCATCCTGAACGCCGAGCCGCAGGAGCTGGACTTCGTATACATCTCCGGACCCATCAGCCTCGACGACCTCTCCGCGATGGGCGGAAACTTCGGCATTCCTAAGTTGAAGGCCCGGAGCAACAACGCCGCTGGAGGCAGCAAATGAAAATCCCCGCGCTGCTTTCGATCGCGCTGCTGGCGCTCGCGCCCGTTACCGGATGCGCCTCCGGCCATGACTTCGACCGCGTAGTCGCCACAGTCGAACACCATTATGCGGTCCACGCTCAGCGCGTGCCCATGATGGGCCTGGTCAGTTTCTGTGCCTGGGCTGGCTCCCGTGGAGGCGTGATGGGTATGCGCATCGCCGAGTTCGACAACCTGACCCTCCGCAAAAGTGACGACCTCAGCCGCCTCGTTCGCGACAGCCTCGATAAGCAGTGGCAGCCCTTCGTCACCGACCGCGAAGCCGGCGGCGAGCAGAGCGTCATCTTCGTCCAGCCGCACGGACACTCCATGCGGATGCTGATCGCCGATTATCAAAACGGCGAACTCGATCTCGTGCGCATGGAAATCAACGGAGAGCGCTTGCAGCAGTGGCTGCGCGACCCAAAGCAATCCGCCCGCGAGCGCAATCACCACGAGACGAATTCAGCTATCAGATACGTACCAGGTCCTGCTGCACTCGTCCCGTAACCACCGCCTTGCCCGGAGTCGCCATCATGTTCACCTCGCTGCGCACCCCGAACGTGTCCAGATAAATCCCCGGCTCGACTGAGAAGCACGTGTTCGGAAGAATCAGCCGCTCGTCGTGCGTCTCCAGATTATCGAGATGCGCCCCGTTGCCATGCAGAATGTTCCCAATATTGTGCCCGGTGCGATGCGTAAAGTATTTCCCATACCCGGCTTTGTCGATCACCGCCCGCGCCGCGTCGTCCGCCTGCCAGCCCGCAATCACGGTGTCGCTCGCAAAGGCCTCGCTGACGGTCTTGATGGCGGCATCGCGCGCGGCCTTCACGATGGAAAAAACATAATGCTCATGTTCTGAAGGTTCGCGTCCGACAACGCCGGTCCAGGTAATGTCGTAATAGCAGGTCCCGGGGCGGTTCTTCCGCGCCCAAATATCCACCAGCACAAAGTCCCGCTCGCGAATCTCCTTCGCCGTCGCGAACGCCGCTTCGTAGTGCGAGTCCGCGCTGTTCTCGTTCACCGAAACATTGGTTCCGTGCTCCCACACCAGGTCCGCGCGCCGCATCGCCTCCTGCAGCCACCGCACCATGTCATATTCGGTCACGCGGCCCGCGCGCACCCGGCGGCCCATCTCGCCGAACCCCTCCGCCACAATTTCATCCAGCGCCGCCTGCGCCTCGTAATGGCTGGCAATCTGCTCCTCAGAAAGCACCGCCTCAAACCGGCTCACCAGGTCCGCCGAACTCACCACTTCCTTGCCCAGCCCGCGCAGCACCTCCACCGTCCCCGCGTCCACCAGCGAGACATACATAATGGCGTTGCGCGGCGAATACTGCATCGCAATCCGCTGGTAAGGTCCCACCATCGCCGCCAGCCCCGCTTCCAGCTCCCGCCACGACGAATACTCGCCCTTCGTCCCCGGCAATGCGTCCAGCCGCCCCGCCTCAATGCGATGCACCAGTTTGCGTGGCTGCCCCTCCGCCGGAACCAGGTAGTACCACCGCCGCGTCACCAGCGCGTTTTCCGGCAGACCCAGAATCCGGTATCCAATCGGATCCCGGTAGTGATGATCATAAAAAAGCCACGCGTCGAAACCCTGCTCGCGCAGCGCCTCCTGAATCACATCCAGTTGCATAAAAACACTCCCCAGGGAACATCCCAGTCTAACGAAGTGCGCGATTGAGCGGAAAGCAAACGCGCTACAAAAAATAAATCAGGCTGGCCGAAGCCAGCCTGATGCCCGCGTGCCGGACTACTTCCGTCCGTGACTTGTATGGTCCACCGCCACATCCAGCATGGTGTAGAGCTTGTTGAAGTCCGTCACTTCCGTGTAGCGCGCCGCACCGCCCGTGCCGTCCGTCACAATCCAGGCCGTCGGAGTCTGATGCACGCCCAGCCGCTGCCCCAGCGTGTAGTCCGCCTTCACCTCGGCCTCCAGCTTGCCCTGGGGATCCATCACGAAAGGCAGCGCCACTCCATGCTGCTGCGCAAACTTCTGCGTAAAATTCCGCAGATCGTCCTTGGTCTCAATGTCGCTCTGGTGGGCGAACACCGCGTTGCGATACTGATTGCCAAGGTCGTGCCCCTGGGTGTCAAACCAGCGCGCGTTCACCGCCCCCTGAAAGCTCCAGTTATGTTGCGGCAGAGGGAAATCATGCCGCAGCCACGGCACATGATACTTCGCCGAGGCCGCCATCAGCACCGGATTCTCCCGCCCGCACATCGGGCACTCCAGATCGTCGAACTCAACGATCGCCACATGAGCCCCAGCCGGAGGCCGCAACACCTGCTCCTTCAACTGGGCCTGCGACTGGGCCACCGCAACTCCCAGCACAAAAGAAACAGCAGCGAATAAAACAGCGACTTTACGAATCATAGTGTCCCTGGAGTCTAGAATTCTTGTACAAAATACGGTGTCATCCTGAGCGGAGTTTGGAGCGCCTTTCGCTCCAACGCAGTCGAAGGACCTGCGGTTTCTTCGCTCCACCGAAATACGTGGCATTTGATTTCATCTTATCCCGAATCCGAGCCCTTCCGCAGCATCACCCCGCCCGCGCCGCTCCGATACACTGTCACAATGGACGGACATCGGGCCCAACCGTCACCCATCCGCCCGGAGGAAA
>JBAUHD010000429.1:0-3107 GCA_049680085.1 Acidobacteriaceae bacterium | reverse complement strand
TCCGCATTGAGCGCAACGCGATCGAGGACGAGCACACTCTGGCGCGGCTGATCAGCGAGGACCACCGGCGGCGGCACCGGCTGCTGATCGAGAAGCAGATTGACAAGGCATTCCGGCTGCGGGAGTTGTACGAAACCCTGGAGGCTCCGCGCCGCGACGCGGGTGATTGAGCCGGGGCGCGGCGTTTGCTAATTATTTGCCGGACTGCGGATTGCCAGCTTTACAAAACTGCGGTTTGATGTTGTGGAGTACGGCACAGCAGCCCACGAGTGTTTCGAACTGAGGCGATGATGCACCAAAGGAGGCGTGATCGAGACACGATAAGTGTAATACTCTACTGTGCTGGAATATTCGTACTGCTATCAGCTATTGCTCCCCTTAGATGGACGCTTATTGTCTCTTCAGGGGCATTATGTCTGTCGGCCCACTATCTTGCGTCACGTAAATGGGTTGCAATCGCGGCGGCATTGGGCATCTTTTCGATCAGATCTCTTTGGGTATTTTTGTTCGTATCTAGGGGCGTCGCTGCCGGGCTCATGACCGTCGGGTCGGCGATTGCGTGCTACATCATCTATCGAGCGGTTCCAGAGTGCTCCGAGCCGTGGTGACCATACCGCTTATGAACTTGGAGGCAAGCCCTCACGGTGGTTCATGCCCCAAATAGCGGACCGACTCGGAGCCGAATTGACAGAGTCCTTGCCCCGATTATTCCTCGCCAAAAAACGCGAGGATGCCGATTTCCAGAGTGGGCTGCGACGGAACCGCGCCGTTTTCTTTATTGAAGAAATCATGGTCGGAGCGGTCGCGGCGGTATTCGAGGCGGCCGAGGACACCTTCGCGGAGCTTGTATTCTCCGGTGAGGGTGATCTCGTGGAGATTTTGCGCGAGGCCGGTGGTGAATCCGTTCGGGTCCGCATAGTATTCCCAGCGCGGTGAGAAGGCGATGTGTTCGGTCGCTTGATAGCGCAGGTCGAGGGCGATTCCCTGCCAGCGGCTGAGCGATGCGGCTTGGTAATGGCCGGGCGCGGTTTCGATGGCGTTGCGGTTCTGCGCGTAATCATAGTTGAGATAAGCGTTGAGCTTTGGACTGCGCGTGAGCAGCAAGGTTCCGTCGAACAGGTTGCGAAGCCCCTTGTTGGTGTGGTCATTTTCCGGGCCCACATAGTAGTTGGTGAATACGGTGAAGGCCGGTTTCTTCCATACTCCGGTGAGGCCGACGGTTTTGCCGCTATTGTTGTCCTCGAAGCTGTCCCAGCCGTTCACAATCTGAAGGCCGGCGGTGAAGTCTTTCGAGAGGGGCGCGGTGGCGCGCAGGCCCACGTGATAGTCGGGAATGGCGAGCGAGAAAAGAAGAGAGCGGGAATAGTTCCAATCTTCATTGGCTTCAGCTACTTCCGCTCCGGCGGCAGTCACAAATTCCCCCAAATCCGCCTCAAATCCTCCGGCGTGCGCCGGCTTGTAACTTACGTACACCTGCTCCAGATGCTGAAAATCGGGCTGCGAGGCGAGAATGTCGGCGAAGGCCTTGCCGAAGCCGAGATCGATGCGAAAGCCAAGCGGAGCGGGGTCGCGCTGGACGGCGAGTTTGGCCATGTTGAGGCTGAAGGTGTTGGCGTTGAAATCAAAGTGGCGCAACTGATTGCCGTCGCTCGACTCGGCGGGATGGTTGGCGTTGTAGTTGTAGTATCCGTCGATGAGACCGCTGAGTTTGAGGCCCATAGGGCTCCAGGGCTCGGGGGCGGAGGTCTGGGCGGCGAGAGATGGGCCGAGGAGGGCGAGCGCAGCCAGAAGCGCGGCCCCGGGCTTAAGAAGGGGATGGTTCCGGCGCATAAGTTGCGGCTGATTCCTTATGAGTGGCGTGGAACTTACGTGACCTTCTTTCACCGTTGAACTCCGAATAACTTGATTGATTCTTCTCGCGCAATGACGGGGTTATCGGCTGCGGCCGAGGCGGCTTGAATCGTTTTGCGGCGCTGGTGGTCTGGATGATTTGTGGGCAGGTTCAGGCCGCGCGGAAGGCACAGCTTTCTGTGCATTTTATGGTCGAATGTTCGGATTCAGTCGTAAAAATCCCTTCGATTCACGCCGCCTCCAGTAAAGATTTCCCCCCTAAGTCGATATATCTCTCATACACGCCGCCATAACTTGCCGAGTTATACCGGAGATGGCGCAGAGACAACGAGAGGAATCCTATGCAGGCAACCATGACACCATCCGCCGGACTGAAGACCGCCGGAATACCGGGCGACCCGCGGGCGGGAAAGTACCTGATCTTTCAACTGGGCAGCGAAGAGTTCGGAACCAATGTCCTGAAGGTGCGGGAGATTATGAAGATTCAGGACATCACCGCGGTCCCTCAGACGCCGGCGTTTGTGAAGGGCGTCATCAACCTGCGCGGGCAGGTGATCCCGGTGATGGATTTGCGCAGAAAGTTCGGAATGCCGGAGCAGGAGCAGACGGACCGCACCTGCATTGTGGTGGTGCGGACCAAGCTGGCCGAAAGCGAGCTGCCGGTGGGCATTGTGGTGGATGGGGTGGTGGAGGTGCTGACGCTGGCCCCCGCCGATATCGAGGACACGCCGGACTTCGGCCACGGCGTGGCGACGCCCTATCTGCTGGGCATGGCCAAGATCAAGGGGCGGGTGAAGATCCTGCTCGACATGGACCAGGCGCTGTGCCAGCAGGAATTGCAGAGCCTGAACGCGCTGCTTCAGTAACGCGGGTTTTGAAAGTCACAAGATCAAGAAGGTCAAGAAAGTAAAAGGAAGGCATGCGGGTATGGGTCCAACAATGACAATTGGCAAGAGGTTCATCATCACCTCTGGAATTTTGATTCTTCTGAGCACAATCCTGGCGGTGGTTTCGATCATGGGATTCAACAGCGTGAGCACCAACGCGACGGCGCTTGAGACCAACGCCATTCCGGGCATTTTGTATGCCTCCGACCTGCGGGCCGACATTAACGACCTGAGGGGCAATTATCTGAGCAACATTTCATCGAGCGACCCGGCCGAGATCGCGAAGCTGGAGCAGAACGAGGCCGCCGTCAAGGCCCTCATCGCCGAGGACCTGAAGGGCTACGAGCCGACGATTGTCGATGCCGAGGA
>JBAUHD010000428.1:0-10671 GCA_049680085.1 Acidobacteriaceae bacterium | reverse complement strand
TCGCCGGCGGGAGGCGTTCGAGTAGGGTTTCCGTCATTGGAACTGCGGCTTTGCCGAAGGCGATGACGAGGATTTTTCCGTAGCGGTCGAGCCGGATCGGCGTGGACGAAGACTGCCGGATGAGCGTTGCGCCGTCGAAGCGGAGATGGCGGTCGAAGGCGGCGCGGATATCGCAGGCGCGGAGGGCGTGCGTGAAAATATTGCGGGTGTCGGTGTGGAGCTGGTCGAGTGAGGTCATGGAAAGCGGGCCTGCAACCAGTTGCGAATGGCGGATTGAACCTGATCCAGCTTTCCCGTAAAGAAGTGGTCGGCGCTTTCGATCCAGACCATTTCGGCGGGCGGGTGCGCGGCGGCTACGGCGGCGGCGACCTGATCGCGGGGGCCGAACTGGTCGTTGGTCCCGCTGACAAACAACTTTGGAATCGCGCAGGTGGAAAGGAAATCGTACGTGTAGCTTCGACCTTCCGCCCCGAAGGGGAGGCCGAGAGCGACGGCTCCTTTGACGCGGCTGTCCGCGCAGATGGCGCTGAGCCCGACGTAGGCTCCGAAGGAGAATCCGGCGAACAGGATGGGGAGATGGAGGGTGCGGTCGAGCCAGTCGAGGGCGGCGCGCACGTCGTCCTGCTCGCCGTGGCCGTGGTCGTGGCGACCCTGGCTGAGGCCGGTTCCGCGAAAGTTGAAACGCAGCACGGGAAGGCCGAGGGACTGGAAGGCCTTCATCGCGTGGTAGACGACCTTGTTGTGCAGGGTTCCACCGCCCAGCGGGTGCGGGTGACAGAGGACCACGGCGCATTTCGCATCCGGCGAGCCGGTGTTCAGCAGCGCTTCGAGATGACCGGCTGGGCCGGCGAGGTCCGGGATGGTGCGGACGGTTTGGGGCATGGTTCTAGTTATCGAATTGGATTATAGAAGTTCATCGAGACCGATGTTTGTGGCAGCGTTAAGAGATTTCACCACAGAGGACGCGGAGTGCACAGACAATGATGCCTGGTTCGTTCGCGTATGGATCGCTTCGAGCGGTGGGAAGGTTCCGTACCGAGTGAATCTTATTTTGCCCGAGAGAAACTGCAGGTCCCTCCGCTTCGTCCGCTGGCGCGGTCTTCGGTCGGGATGACAACCTCATGGAAAGGCGAGCCAAGACAAGGCATCCGGACAGGGTATTCTGAAGGCCATGAAGAATGTGTTGCCTGCCCGCCCTGCTGCCGCGCTTGACGCCGTCGCGCTCACGCGGCGTTTGATGGATATTGATTCGACCACCTTCCACGAGGGCGCGGTGGGGCGGGAATTGGTGGAGGTTCTCACCGGCCGGAGATTTCATGTGGAGACGATGCCGGTGGAGCAGCCGGAGGAGAGCAAGAGCACGAGCGAACGGTTCAACGTGTATGCGGGCGCGGGCGCGGGGGAGAGTCCCGATGTGGTGTTTTCGACGCACATGGATACCGTTCCTCCGTTTATGCCGTCGTCAGAGGATGACGAGTTCATCTACGGGCGTGGGTCATGCGATGCGAAGGGCATTCTCGCCGCGCAGATTGCGGCGGCGGAGCGGCTGCGGGCGGAGGGTGTCCGCGTAGGGTTGCTGTTTGTGGTGGGCGAGGAGCGCGACTCGGCGGGCGCGAAGGTAGCTAATCGGCATCCGCGCGGCAGCCGGTTTTTGATCAACGGCGAGCCGACCGATAACCGGCTGGCGGTCGCATCCAAGGGCACGCTGCGGGTGAAGCTCACCTCGACGGGGAAGCTGGCGCACTCGGCGTATCCGGAGCTTGGCGAGAGCGCGATTCACAAACTGCTGGAGGCTCTGGCGAGGGTGATGGCGCTGCCTCTGCCGGTGACGGAAGATGTTGGCCCGAGCACGCTGAATGTGGGGCTGATTGAAGGCGGCCGCGCGCCCAACGTGGTGGCGGACCATGCCGAGGCCCAGTTGCTCATCCGGTTGGTGGGTCCGGCGGAGGAGACGCGCGCGGCGGTGCTGAACGCTGTGGGCAATCTGGCGGAGGTGGACTTCACGCTGGAGATTCCTTTCCAGCGGCTGCGCGCGATTGAGGGCCTGCCGACGATGGTGGCGGCGTTCACGACGGATATTCCGTGGCTGACGATGTGGGGCGAGCCGCTGCTGCTGGGGCCGGGGTCGATCCACGTGGCGCACACGCGCGAGGAGCGGCTGGCGAAGCGGGAGCTGCTGGACGCGGTGGAGTTGTATGTGAAGGTGGCGCGGGGGCTGGTGGGGGCGTGATTCTGCTTTCAGGCGGAGTATGATTTTGAGTATGGCGACGATTCACATTTCGGCTGCGGAGGCGGCGCGCGATTTTGCGGGGCTGCTGGCGCGGGTTCGCGCCGGCGCGGAAGTCGTAATTGAGGATGACGCGGCTCCCGCTGTTGTGCTGCGCGCCGCAGTTGCGCCTCGTGGGCGCTCCATTTCGGAATCGATTGCGCTGGCGGAAGCGCGCTCCAAAAGACTGGGTTATGAGCCGGTTATGGACGCGGAATTCGCCGCCGACATGGAAGAGATCATTCGCAACCGCAAGCCGCGTAGCTTCGCCGAATGGGACTGATACTCGATACCAGCATTCTGATTGCAGGCGAACGGCGCGGCGAGAGCGCAAGGCAGATTCTCGAGCGACTGAAAGCCGCGCACGGTGAAATAGAAACTGCGTTTTCAACTATCAGCGTTGTGGAGTTGACGCATGGCATCTATCGTGCCAAGAGCGACTCCGACCGTATACGTCGGCGCGCATTCACCGAGGGCGTTTTCGAGGACATGATCGTTCATCCGGTGACGCTGGAAATTGCGCAGCTTGCCGGGCGTATTGAAGGAGAACAGGCTGCGGTGGGCAACGTAATCGCCTTTGAGGACCTGGTAATCGGAGCAACAGCGCTGCATCCGGGCTTCGATGTCGCTTCTCATAACACGAGGCATTTTCAGCGCATCCCGGGCCTGAAGGTCGTCACGCTTTAATCCCAAAAAAATCCAAAGGAACATTTCCTTTCCTCTCGGCGTAGTGTGTTGTGTGCTGATTTACTATCCGGAGGCGGAGTGATGGGAATGATTGCGAGTCGGCTGAGGCAGGTGTTTCGGCGGCTGGGGCGCTCTCCGCTCTTCACCGCGCTTACCTTGCTGACGCTCGCCGTCGGCATTGGCGCCACCACGCTCATCTTCAGCATCGTGGATGGAATTCTGCTGAAGCCGCTGCCGTATCCGCATGCGGAGCAGTTGATCGGGGTTTGGTATACGACGCCGAAGGTGAATATCAAAGACCTCAACATGGCGCCCTTCCTCTACTTTCCCGCCCGTGAACAGAACAAAACCCTGGAAGCCATCGGCGCCTATACGGGCGACTCGGTGAGCGTGACGGGCACGGGCCAGCCGGAGCAGGTGACGGGGCTGGATGTGACGCAAGAGGTGCTGCCAATTCTGGGTGTGAAGCCGACGCTGGGGCGCTTGTTTACGCAGAAGGACGATACAGCGGGCGCTCCGGCCACCGTGCTGCTGTCGTACGGCTATTGGCAAAAGAAATTCGGCGGATCACGGTCAGTGATTGGGCAAACCATCACGGCGGACGGCAAGCCGCGCGAAATTATCGGGGTGCTGCCGAAGGGGTTCCATTTCCTCAACTGGGACGACCGAGCCCTCTTTCTGCCGATGCAATGGGACCGGAGCAAGGTGAAACTGGGCAACTTCAGCTATGAGGGGCTGGCGCGGCTGAAGCCCGGCGTGACGATGCAACAGGCGAGCGCCGATTTGCAGCGGCTGATTCCGGTGGCGATACATAGCTTTCCCACTCCGCCGGGCTTCAGCGTAAAGCTGTTTGAAGAAGCGAATTTCAGGACGAATCTGCGCCCGCTGAAACAGGACGTTGTGGGTGATGTGGGCAGCGTGCTTTGGGTGCTGATGGGCTCGATTGTCGGCGTGCTGCTGATTGCCTGCGCAAACGTGGCGAATCTGCTGCTGGTGCGCGTGGAGGGCCGCAGGCAGGAGCTTGCAGTCCGCTCGGCGCTGGGCGCGGGTTGGAGGAGAATCGCAGGCGATCTGCTGCTTGAGAGCGTAACGCTCGCGGTGCTGGGCGGTGTGCTGGGGCTGGGGCTGGCGTATGGGGGGCTGCGCGCGCTGGTGGCATTGGCTCCGTCGGGCCTGCCGCGCGTTCGAGACATTGGGATCGATGTTCCGGTGCTGCTGTTTGCGCTGGGTCTGGCCGTAGTGGCGGGACTGTTGATCGGGCTCATTCCTGTTTTCAAATTCGCCGGCGGGCAGGTGAACGCGAGCCTGCGCGAGGGCGGGCGCTCGCTCAGCCAGAGCCGCGAGCGGCATCGCGCGCGCAGCACTCTGGTGGTGGTCCAGGTAGCTCTGGCGCTGGTGCTGCTGATCTGCTCCGGGCTGATGATCCGGACATTTCGCAAGCTGGAGGAGGTGAATCCCGGATTCACCGACGCAGCCTCGTTGCAGAGCTTCAGGGTGTTCATCCCGGAGACGCAGATTCCCGACTCCCAGGCTGAGAAGGTGACGCGCACGGAGCAATCGATTCTGGACAAGCTAGCCGTGCTGCCCGGCGTGCGCTCGGCGGGCATTACGACGGCGATTCCGATGAGCGGGAACAGCAGCAATGATCTGATCTTCGCTCGCGACCGGAGCTATCGGGCGGGCGAGATTCCTCCCATCCGGCGCTTCAAGTACATCTCTCCCGGTCTGCTGAAGACCATGGGTACGCCGCTGCTTGCCGGGCGCGACATCACATGGGAGGACATTTACAACAAGCTACCGGTGGCGCTGGTCTCGGAGAATTTTGCGCGCGAGTACTGGGGCGGCGCGCGCAACGCGCTGGGAAAACAGATTCGCCCGAGTTCTCAGGATGACTGGCGGCAGATCGTGGGCGTGGTGGCGAATGTGTACGACGACGGCGTGACCCAAAAGCCTCCGGCGTCGGTTTACTGGCCGCTGATGGGCGCCAACCTTGAAGGCGACAAAGTGAGCATCCGGCGGTTCGTTTCGTTTATGATTCGCACGCCGCAGGCCGGGTCGCAGGCGTTTATGAACGAGGTGCGCCAGGCGGTGTGGTCAGTGGACTCCGACCTGCCGCTGGCCGATCCCAATACCGAGGGCTTCTACTACACGCGGTCCATGGCGCGAACCTCCTTCACGCTGGTGATGCTGGCGATTGCCGGAGCCATGGCGCTGCTGCTCGGCATCGTGGGCATCTACGGTGTCATTTCGTATTCCGTCAGCCAGCGGACACGCGAGATTGGCATTCGCATGGCGTTGGGCGCGCAGCGCGGGGAAATTGTGAGCATGTTCGTGCGCAGCGGCCTGCTGCTGGCGAGCATCGGAATTGCATGCGGGCTGGCAGCGGCGTTTGCGGCGATGCGGCTGATGGCCTCGCTGCTGTTCGGAGTCAGCCCGGCGGACCCGCTGACCTACACAGCGATTACGGTGGTGGTCTTCGCTACGGCGTGGCTGGCCTGCTGGCTGCCTTCGCGCCGAGCAGCGACGGTGGACCCGATGAGTGCGCTGCGGGCGGAGTAGCGGGGAGGCGCGGGGTGAATTCGAGGACCTTGGTGTAATCGTCGAAGACTCCCAGGGTGCGGACGTTGTAGGATCCCGAAGCTTTGGCCGCCAGCCAGTCGAGCGTCTTGAAGGACGGCTGGTCCGCCATGGCGAGAAAGCGCTCATGTTTGCGCGTTGCCTCAGCGAGGAATTGCGACCCAAGACGGATAGCCTGATCATTCAGCGCCCTGGGCAGGGGGATGAGCGGCGCGCTGAGCTTGTAATAGGAGAACTGAGGGAACAGGATGTTCTCTTTGGCGTCGTGAGTCGGCATGGGGAGGTAATCCGCCTCGGGGAAGCTGCTGCACATGACGACGGGAGCATTGTCGACGGAGGTGTTTTCCTGGGCCATCGCTATGGCGCCTTTCGCGGAGGGGCTATTGCGGTTTCTGAACGCGGAGATGTCGTAGTAGTAGACAACGGCGACGAGGAACGCGACGCAAAGCACGAGCCGCGTTGTCCGGGTGAGATACCGGGTCATGATGAGGCCCCAGCAGAGCGCGATTCCAGGCACGGCAACGAGACAGTGGCGGGGCTCGAACATGTGGATTGGCGTTGCCACGCTGACACCGTAGAGAAGCAGAAGCGGAAAGAGCGCAACTGAAAGACAGAAAAGCAGCTCCCAATTTTGAATCTTAGGCTGCTGGTCTCCTTGCCGAGGCGTCTTTGCGGCGAGTACGCCTGCGAGCAGAACAGCGCCGCCGATGAGGAACGGAATAAAACCAGGAGCAAAGGTCCAGACAAGGTTACCTACAGTTGGCGCCGGATCGTAGACGCGGGATTGGCCGGTGTGGAACATGAACAGCACGCTGGGAATTATCGGCAGGCAAGTGAGCACGAAGATAGCGATCGCAACGGCAAATTGTCTCCAGAGGACCCGGCGGTTGTGCTTCTTGAAAACGAACAAGCAGAGGAGTAGCGCCGGCAAAATGCCGACGAACAAGTAATGGAAGTAAAGAATACAGGCCGATAGAAAGCCAAAGAGGACGGCCAGCCAGGTTGAATCGTTTTGGCGAAGACGGAGCAGAGTAAACAGGGCCGCTGTAATCGCCAGTGCGCCAAAGGCGTACGGACGGACATTGACGGAAGCGTAAACAATGATGGGGTGGATGCAGAAGATGATTGTGGAGAGCACGGCGACATCGCGGTCGAAGAGCTCGCGCGCGATGCGATACATGAGCCACGTCGCTCCGAGCATGGCGAGCACGGAGGGAATCCTGAGAGCGGCCTCGCTGGTTCCGAAGATTTTTGTGAACAGCCACAGGATGTATTCGTAGGCCGGAAGGCCCAAGCTTTGCCGCGGCCATATCTGTGAAAAGCCAGCGCTGATATGCCAATAGGTGCCCGTCTCATCAAGGAACAATGGCGCGCGGATAACGGCGAACCAGATTTCAATAGAGGCGGCGAGGGCGATAGCGTAGAGGGCTGGATTCAGTATCCATCGAGGTCGGCGCTCTTTGCTCGTTGTTTGTTCGGGCTCGACTAAGATAGTTTTTCCCAATGCGGTGCCCCCGTGGAAATACTAGCGTTTAACTGCTACTGCTGTTGCTTCCATCCCGCGCTTTCGTACCGACTCCAAGGCAACATAGGGCATGATTAGCGTGATGGCGATCACGAGCGCCAAGAACCGAAGCCACCCAAGGATCTTTTTCCCGGATCGATTAGCCCAAATCCAAGCGCTCATGTAATAGCTCCATGCGGACTGGATGAATGGGGTTTTGTAGACGATCAAGTCGAGTCCAGCTTTGGCGCATAGCCGGGAAAGCGTAGCCTCGTAGTAGAAATTCAGATGTCTAGGCAGGTCAAGAATCGCCCAATACTGGCCGAACCACAATCCGTGCTCAGCCGACTCCCTCGTCGGAATGTTAACTATGACCTTCCCGCCCGGACGCAAATAAGCAGCGGCAATAGAAAGGTCCCGCAATGGGTCTGGCACATGCTCAAGTACGTTCCAGAAGGCCACCATATCGAATCGGCCTTCTTCCCAGAGACCGGGGGCCAGCTCACCGACGCGTATGTCGTAACCGCGTTTGGCGACGATCATTTTTACCATGTTGCTGTTGTACTCGACCGCCTTCATCTTCCAACCTGCGCGATCAGCTGCGACCATGAAGTCGCCCGCTCCACAGCCGACTTCCAGCATTTCCGTTCCCGCTCCATATCGCCTTATCCAAGCCATGCGGCGTCGCATTGTCCAAATGCGTTTCAATTTCCAGATCGGCCAGCGCGGTTCATTCCAAGCTGCCTTATAAGCCGCGTAGCCATCAGAAACCGAATAGGCGGCAAAGAGAGCCTGCCCATCAGGTTGCGGATTCTGTACGACATGGCCGCATGACGAGCAGCGAGTTAACTTGAAGGTTCTCTTAAGCTCGGGTCGGCACAAGTCGCCCCCCTCGCGTACAAAAACCCAATCGCCACCGGTGCAGGACGGACACGGAATAGACGCGGTGCTCAAATCCACTGTTGCCATGCAAAGATACCTCTCAATGAGAATGGAAAAAGTTCACGTTCCATACTTTGCATGAAGCATAGCCGAAACGAGAATCTCAGGTACGTGATAAGTTTCACCCGCATCTTCTTTCAGCGCTTATCTCCGACTTCGTATGCTTTAACGCCTTCTGTGGAACCAGACTGGAGATAATGCCAATGTATTGGTCCGCTGCTTGATACCACGAATTTTGTAATGCAGCGATGGTTTTGCTTTGTGGTGAGTTTTCTTTCAATTTGATTCCGCAACCGAGTGATTTCTCGATGGCAATGACGAACTCTCGCGCTGTTGCACCCTCGTCTAGCGGATACACAGGAGCCCCGGTTACAAATTCGGTGATAGCGGGGTCTCCGCCGAGGGTCTCTTTGCTGCACACCACGGGTATTCCGGATGCCAAGGCTTCCCGTGCCACCAGAGGGAAGCCACCCTCCCCACTGCTGGGTAGCACCAGCAAATCGCAGCAACGATAAAGTGGAGCGAGTGAAAGTCCTGACAGCCCTGAAAAAACGCGAACATTTGGCGCGTTCCATTGGGTCGGATCGAGTGGCCCCCAACCAGCAAAAGCCCAGGTCCAGTTCGGGCGAATCCGCACCATGCGCTTCATGACCGATAACCCTTTCTTCGTCACGAACCGCCCAACAAACAAAATCACCACGTCCTCTTCCGGCAGCTCATATTGATGTCGTAACGCTGGGATGGTTTCTGTCTCCTCCAGCTTGCGAAAGACGTCTGTATTGACCCCGTTGAAGATCACCTCCGGCGGCCTCTTGAAGTGAAGACCACTAAAAAAATCCTTGGTAGTTTCGCCGATGAAGACGACCTGCGATGCTTGCGACAGCATAGGTTTTGTAACAATTGATGTACACGCCTTGATTACGGCATTTACTAGGGGAGATTCGTTGGGAAAGTATCTTGTATGTTGAATGATGACAGTTGGAACCCGGTAAATTCGAGCCACTAGAAAGGTGAGGATGTTGCTTAGGTAAAGGCAGTCATGCAGGATGAGAATATCGGCATCCTTAACTTCGCGGACGATCTGCCTCAGGGTACTTGGCGCGGGAATCGGAAAGGGAATTCCGGTTCTACCTTCCAGGAAATTGAAGATTCGCAGGGAAACTGTGCGCGATCTACCTACGGAATCCGGCGCCGCAGTGACATCACCGGCCATCCAGACAATCTCCTCGCCCCGGTCAGCGAAGGCGCGAAATAATTCCCCCGCGACGCGCTCCAATCCGCCATTGTGGGACGCGAAATAGCTGGATGCCATCAATATCTTCATAGGGTTCGTCCGAGCGCGGGGAAAACGCAGTTCCCAATCACGAGCGGGCTTCCTGTCCTTCTGCGGTCCTCGTGGCAGCCCAAAACGGTATGGACAAGTAGACCATTCGCTTGGCTTCCTTGCGTCCTATCGCAACGGAATCCAGAATGAGCCCGCAGGCTAGTAACAAAAACGATAGCAGCACCATTCCCATGGAAAGAATGGCTGTTGGAAAGCGTGGCACCATGCCCGTGAGGTGGTATTGCACGAGAACGGGAATGCTGAGCGTGACCCCAAACACAAACAAGGCGAGAGCCGCTATGGAAAAGAATTGAAGCGGGCGCTCCTGCTTCACCATCCATACAATCGTTTTCATGATGCGCAGGCCGTCGGAGTAGGTTCGCAGCTTGGAGTTTCCACCCAAGGTGCGTTCGCTATAGGGAGTTTCCATCTCGGCCAAGGGCAGTCTCAGTTCGAGAGCGTGAATGGTGAGTTCCGTCTCGATTTCGAATCCGGAAGACATTGCCGGAAACGACTTAACAAAGCGACGGCTAAAAACTCGATAACCCGAAAGCATATCGGTGACGCGATCCCCGAATACCCAGCCGACGAGGCCGCTCAGCAGAAGATTGCCGGTACGATGACCGCGACGGTATGCGGCTCTGTCGGTATTGACGCGCGCGCCATTCACCATGTCGAGGCGATTCTGCAAGAGCATGCGCACCATTTGGGGAGCGGAAGTCGGATCATAGGTGCCGTCTCCATCCACGAGAATGTAAATGTCCGCTTCGACATCCGAGAACATGCGTCTGACTACGTTTCCCTTTCCCTGGAGCACTTCAGGATGGACATGGGCTCCGGCCCGCAATGCTTTAAGAGCAGTCTCGTCGCGGGAGTTATTGTCGTAGACATAGATTTCGGCATCGGGCAAAACGTGCCGAAAGTCCGCGACAACGTCTTCTATAGCCGCCGCTTCGTTGTGGCAAGGAATGAGCACAGCCAGCCTCGGGGCCTCCGCGGGCGGATGAGGCGCCTGGGGGAGAGCGGCTAGGTCGGGATTTTCGGCGACTGCACTCATTGTGTGATCCTGCACCGGCTTTTGGTTGCAGGTGAACGCTGCGGGGGATTTGCCAGAACTTTAGCACGCCGGAGCACAAATGTCTGTTACGGAATTCATGCAGTTGCTGGGCTGGTAACGGTCCGCCGGGGCCGAGGGACCGAGCGAGGTTTGCCCTGGGTCCGCTTCTGGAACTCGCCCCACCTATCCGAGCGCGATGACGATGGCGCCGGCGGCGATGAGGACGCCTCCGATGAGCTTGCGGGCAGTGAGGGCTTCTCCGAGCAGCGGCCAGGCGAGCAGGATGACAAAGACGACGCTGAGCTTGTCGATGG
>JBAUHD010000427.1:0-9215 GCA_049680085.1 Acidobacteriaceae bacterium | reverse complement strand
GAATGAGGTCGGTGTAGCGCTCGCCAATGTGCTGAAACTCGGGCGTGGGAATGCGCACGAACAGGATGCGGTCCTTGGCATGGCTGAAGCGCGTGGGCTTGAGCCATGTGTCGAAGAACTGGCGATTGATCTTCTTCTCCAGCGCTCCCAGGATGCGCACCCAGGGGTTAAGCACGGCAGCGGGGCTTGCGACAAAAGACATACGACTTCCTTGCTGGCTTCGCGGAGGGTGGCCGGTTGGACCGATTCCGAATACCGGAGTACGCCGCCGGGGGAAGCGGGGGCGCGGGGCATTGCGGGCTGGGTTGTGAAGGTGCTTCGGGTGGAAACGGATCCCGGAGCATCGGTCCATCGGCTGACGGCCGCGAGGCGTCAGAAAAAATTCTGTACTGAACGTTGCCGATACTAGCACAGTCGGAGGAGGGTTCGGGCGTGGTTTGCGCGCGAAAAATTTTGAGCATGGCCAGTTGCACCAAAGGCTGTGAAAAAATGGTCCCTGGTCAGATTTTTTGCGGCTGCGGGATGGATACGATATACTCAGAGCTGGCGCGGATGGCATGATTTTTCTCTGTCCGTCCGCCATCATTTTGACAAGATAAAAGTTCAGGAGCGCCGTTCCATGCCGAAGCGCACATTTCAACCCAACCGCCGCCACCGCTCGAAGGTGCATGGCTTTCGCACCCGCATGAAGACCAAGAGCGGGGCCGCTGTACTTTCGCGCCGCCGCGCCAAGGGGCGCAAGCGCGTCTCCGTGAGCGCGGGGTATCGCGACTAGGTTTTCCAGCCTCGGGGCGCATCGCGTGCCTTTTCTTTTCATCTCCGAAACGAGTTTTGCTTTATGAACATCGGCAGTCAGGCGATCTGTGCCGCCGAGGTTTGCTCCGGGCGCGAGGTTGGCGTCGGCGGAGAAGAGCGGGCTGCGGCTGGTCCACGGCTGAACTGGCCCGATGCGCGGCTGCGCAAACATGCGGATTATCAGCGGGTGTATAAGGCCGGACGCAAGCAGATGTCGGCGTCGATGAGTTTCTTTTTTCGTCTTCGCGGCGAAGAAGAACTGACGCCGCGCTACCAGGGGCCGCGCGTGGGGCTGACGGCGGGGCGCGTGCTGGGCAAGGCCGTCGAACGGAATCGCATTAAGCGGCGTATGCGGGAGGCGGCGCGCGGGAATCTGCATTTGCTGCCGCGATTCGCGGACGTGGTGCTGCATCCGCGCAAGCTGGTGCTGGACATTGAATTTGCGAAGCTGGAGCGGGAAGTGGCGAAGGTGTTCTCGACCGTGCGCGCGCAGGCGGAGAAGCTCGGGCAGAGCGGAGTGGGAGTGCGGCCATGAGCGCGCGCGAGCGGGCGGCGGGGATGGCGCATGGCGCGTACAAGTACGGGATTTCTCCGGTGCTTCATGCGGTGGGCGGAACGATGGGCGCGTGCCGCTTTCAACCCACCTGCTCGGAATACGCGGCGATTGCGGTGAGCGAATACGGGATAGTGCGGGGCGGCTGGATGGCGCTTTCGCGGCTGCTGCGCTGCCAGCCATTTGCGAAGGGCGGCTTTGACCCGGTGAGGCCGAATCCGCGGCTGCACGGCGGCGGCGCTCCCGTGGCGGGGCGCGGGCCGTTACCATAGAGAGAGACGAATTCAAGAACGAGAACAGGAAAGCATTTTTGGCAGAGATAAAAAATCCCAATCAGCAGGGTGGCGGCGGCGGGCAGGACTCGAAAACGATCCTGATGTTCACCGCGCTGTTCATCGTGATTCTTTTCGGAATGCAGTATTTCCGGGAGAAGAAGGCCCCGCAGCAGCCGGCGGCGACGCATCAGCAGACGGAGACGGCGAACAATGCGCCGCAGCAGGGCGCGCCCGCGCCGGTGACGGCGGTTTCGGCGAAGACGACCGAGGCCGCGACGCCCGCGCCAAAGCCGGCCGCGCCGAAGGCCAGCGATGTGGTCGCGAAGACCGAGAGCACCACCGTGGTCGAGAACGAGCTGTATCGCATTACGTTTACGAATCGCGGCGCGCAGGTGAAGTCGTGGGTGCTGAAGAAGTACACGGACGACAAGGGCAAACCGCTGGACCTGGTAAATCAGAAAGCGGCGGAGAAGTATGGCTATCCGCTTTCGCTCTACACCTATGACGCGGGATTGCGGGGCGGGCTGGCGAGCGCTCTGTATGTGCCTTCAGCGACGGGCGAGGTGAATGCTCCCGGCACGCTGAGCTTTGAGTATTCGCAGGGCGGGATCACGGTTCATAAGACTTTCGGCTTTGATTCAAGCTACGTGATTCACGCCACGGTTTCGGTGACGCAAAACGGCGCGCCGGTGCAGGCGCTGCTTTCGTGGCCGGCGGGCTTTGGCGACCAACTCACGCTGCCGGATTACGCGACCAGCTCGAGCGCGATCCATACCTCGCAGAGCGGCAAGGACGACGAGACTTCGTACAAGAAAATTTCAGACGGAAACACGCTGCACGGGCCCTTTGACTGGGCGGGCGTGAGCGATCTTTACTTCACGGCGATTTTTCTTCCCGACAAGCCGGCGGATGCGTCGCTTGTGACGCTGCACAACACCATTGACCTGCCGAAGAACGCGCAGCATCCTGATCCGGCGAAGGTGGACCATGCCTCGGTGCTGGGGGCGGCGATGGGCAGCAGCGCCGGGACGCTGAACGTGCGCATGTTCGTCGGGCCCAAGGCGATCGATGTGCTGAAGACGATTCACTCCGTGAGCGGCCCGAGCCTTGAGAAGGTAGTGAACTTCGGATGGTTTTCCGTTATCGCCAAGCCGCTGTTCCTGGGCATGCGGTTTCTGTATGAGCACGTGATCGCCAACTGGGGCTGGTCGATTCTGCTGCTGACGCTGGTCATCAACCTGGTGATGCTGCCGACGCGCTTCCAGATGATGAAGTCGTCGCTGAAGATGCAGCGGATTCAGCCGCAGATGGACGCGATCAAGGCCAAGTACGCGAAGTTCAAGGCGACCGATCCGCGCAAGCAGGAAATGCAGAAGGAGATGTTCGCGCTGCAGAAGTCCGAGGGCGTGAATATGTTCGGCGGGTGTCTGCCGATGCTGATCTCGTATCCGTTGCTCTACGCTTTTTATGAAGTGCTGGAGAACGTGATTGAGCTGCGCCATGCGCATTGGCTGTGGTTGAGCGATCTTTCGGCGCCGGACCCGCTGTATCTGCTGCCGGTATTCGTGATCGTCTCGATGTTCCTGATGCAGTACATGACGCCGTCGCCGGGCATGGATCCGAAGCAGCAGAAGATGATGGCGTTTGCGATGCCGGCGGTTTTCGGCTTCATGATGCTGCATTATGGCGCGGGGCTGTCGCTTTACTGGGCGGGCAGCAACTTTATCAGCGTGGGGCAGCAGTATGTGATCAACCGGACGAAGATGGGCAAAGAGATGAAGGAGATTGCGCTGAAGCGGGCGGCGCGGAAGAAGGCCAACGCGAATAAGGGTGCTGCGGTGCAGGCCAGACGGTAGCTGGGCGCGCGGGGGCGAATGGGACCATTTCCCTGCGGCTAAACAGGCTGCGGAAAAACTCAGGTTTTGTATCAGGGCGCGACTTTAGTCGTGCCCTAAGCAGAGCAAAATCAATGCGGCTTGAGCCGCTGAGGGAAGGTTTTTCTTCCCAATTCGAGTTTTTCCGCAGCCTGTAAAGCCGGATTGATTTTGCGCTGCTGAATAGACGGGCTGAAGCCCGTCCCCTTCCAAAGCGCGAGACTGCCAGGCGCCTTTTGTCTGGCAGGAAAAAGGGGCTGAGTGAGATACTGATAACGATGCCAATCGAGGATTATTCCGCCGCCGCTCAGAAAATAGCCGCACTGCTGAAAACCATTACCGCCACCGGCGGTCTGCGGCTGAAGTACCGAATCACGGCAGGCGAGGGCGCGGCGGATCCTGACAAGCTGGAAGCGCGCGAAATCTATGTGGAGATGGCCGGCCCCGATGCGCCGCTGCTCACCCAGCGCGGCGGAGAGCTGCTGCGGGCGCTGGAGCATGTCGCGGCCAAGATCATCCGGCTGGAGAATGAGGAGCACGACAAGGTCTCCTTCGATGCCAACAACTTCAAGGCGCTGCGGGCGCGGGAGCTGAAGATGCAGGCCGAAACCGCCGCCGAAAAGGTTCGGCGCACGGGCCAGCCTTACGGCTTTGCGCCCATGAGTTCGCGCGAGCGGCGGATGCTGCACCTGGCGTTTCGCGAGTACGAGGACATCGAGACCTCCTCGACGGGCGAAGGGCTGCATCGTTTTGTGGTCGCCCATGTGAAGGGCTACGACAAGGCGAAGCTGGCCGCGCTTGCCGGCCCTTCCCAGGCGAGTGGACGCGGCGGACGCCGCTGAACTCGGCTTTGCGCCGCGAGCCGGAACTCGTGCAGCCCAATCCTCAACTCGCTGAACAGGAATCGCCGGGCAACGAAACCATTGTGGCCGTTTCCACGCCGCCGGGGCGCGGGGGGATCGGGATTGTGCGTTTCTCCGGGCCGCGCGCGCTTGCCATCGCCGGAGGGCTGTTGAGGGTGCGCAATCCGTTGGCGCATGCGCAGGCGCGCTTTGCGGAAATTCATGACCCGGAAACCCAATCCAAATTAGACGAAGCCATCGCGACGTATTTCGCGGGGCCGCAATCCTATACAGGCGAAGACCTGGTGGAAGTTGCCGCGCACGGCTCGCCGGTGATTCTGGAATTGCTGGTGCGCTCGGCGCTGCGGCTTGGAGCGCGGCTGGCGCGGCCGGGCGAATTTACCGAGCGCGCTTTTCTTTCCGGACGCATCGATTTGACGCAGGCCGAGGCGGTGCGGGACCTGATTGAATCGCAGACCCTGTACCAGGCGCGCGTGGCTGCCGGACAGATGGGAGGCGCGCTTTCGCGGCGTATCCATCCGGCGAAGGAGGTGCTGGTGGCGCTGATCACGGTGCTCGAAGCCGGAATCGATTTCGCCGAGGACGATGTGGACGTGACGCCGGATGCGGAAATCACGGCGCGCGTGGATGCGGTCGCGGTTATGCTCCGAAAGCTGGAAGGGTCATTCGAGCGGGGGCGCATTGTGCATTCCGGGCTGACGCTGGCGATTGTGGGCAGGCCGAACGTGGGTAAGTCTTCCCTGTTTAATTGCCTGGTGGAGCGGGAGCGCGCAATTGTGACGGCCATGCCGGGGACGACGCGCGATCTGGTGACGGAGACGGTTTCACTGGGCGGGATTCCTGTGCAATTAGTGGATACGGCGGGGTTGCGCGAAGCGTTGGACGAGGCTGAGTCGATGGGGATTCAGAAATCGCGCGAAGCTTTGGCGGATGCGGATGTGGCGCTGGTGGTGCTGGAAGCGGGCACGCCGCTGCGCGAGGATGAAGCCGCGCTGATTGCGTCGCTGGAAGGACGGCGCGCGCTGATCGTCCGCAACAAGAGCGATCTGGAGCTGGGTTCGGGGCCGACGCCGGAGCTTCCGCTGGGCGCGGTGAACACTTCGGCACTGACGGGCGCGGGGATCGACGAGCTGCGGGCTTCGCTGCTGGAGATGGTGCGCAATCCAGGCGGCGAGGCGGAAAGCGGAATGCTGACCAGCCTGCGGCATCATGAGGCCGTGACAGGCGCGCTGGCCGCGCTCGACAAGGCGGGCGAGGCGGTGGGGCAGCGGACTCCGCATGAAATGCTGCTGCTGGACCTTTACGCGGCCCTGCGGCAACTGGACAGCCTGACCGGGGAGACGACGGCGGAGGATATTCTGAACCGGATATTTTCGAGCTTCTGCATCGGAAAATGAGGCGGCGGGGCCTTCCCACGGACTGGTTGCGAAAGGATTTGATTGCGGGAGAGTTGCCGGAGATTTTGGTGCCGAAGAAGGGACTCGAACCCCCACACCCTTGCGAGTACATGGACCTGAACCATGCGCGTCTGCCAATTCCGCCACTTCGGCACGCTTGAATCCAGCTGGAGGGCTGGACTGGCAGTTCTTCTAGTGTTGCAAAGGGCTTGTTTTGTGTCAAACGAGATCGGAGTATTAAAGAGGCCCGCGGCGGAAATCTTTTGGACGGTGCGAGATAACGGTTTGGGAGGTTGCTGCATCCCATACAGTCAGCCCATTCTCCCAAAGGACACTTCCCCGGCATGATTGACACGCGGTTGAACAACCCTATCGCCCTTCCTGACTCCAATGAATCCAAAATTCCCGCTCCCCTGGCCGAGACCGTGCGGCGGCTCTCGCACGATTTGAGCAACGCGCTGGAGGTGATTCTGCAGACGAATTATCTGCTGGGGATGGGCGGCGATTCCACGGAAGAAGACACGGAGAAGTGGCGCGAGATGCTGAACCGCGGGGTGGCGCAGGCTACGAAGATCAATCGCGAGCTTAGGGATTTTGTTCGCGCCAACAGCTAGGGCAGCGATCGGCGTTCAGCGTTCAGCGTTCAGTAAAACGGGATATCGGCTGAGCCGATATCCCGCTTTTCTTTGGGTGGTATTCAGCCGAGGTCAGACTAGTTTTGCGTCCAGAGTAATTTCGGTGTTGCCCTTGAAGAGGCGAGAGATGGGGCAACCGGCTTTGGCGTTTTGGGCGGCGGCGTCGAAGGCGGACTCGCTGGCTCCGGGGACTTTGGCGCGGGTGGTGAGATGGATGGCGGTGATGGTGAAGCCGGCGTCGGTCTTCTCGAACTTGACGCTGGCGTTGGTGTCGAGCGACTCGGGCGTGAGGTTGGCTTGGCCGAGCTGGGCGCTGAGGGCCATGGTGAAGCAGCCGGCGTGCGCGGCCGCGATCAGCTCTTCGGGGTTGGTACCGGTTCCGTTTTCAAACCGGGTTCCGAAGGAATACTGGGTATTTTTTAAGGTTCCGCTTTGCGTCGAGATTGTGCCTTTGCCGTCTTTTAAGCCGCCATTCCAGACGGCGCTCGCTGTGCGCTCCATTCGTGGTGCTCCTTTGTATTGGCTGGATCTGGGAAATGTAACGTTGGCCTGTGCTTCTGATTTGATGCTTGTCGGATGTTAGGAAAACGTTCCGCACTTATGAGGATAACGAATTGGAGCCGTGCGCGTCGAATGGCACCGTTTCCGTGTTTCGGTTTTGGCCTCAGCGGCTGAAGCCCTCAAAGTTCCGGAAGAGGTTCATGTACGGGCTAAAGCCCGTACCCTTCAGAACGCGGTAGTCTTTGCTGTATGGAGCGCGAGGAGAGGACGCGGGTGGAGGCTGACGGGCCGGGCACGGAAGCGGAGAAGCCGGAGCACCACTCGGTCTATTGCCCGAACTGTTCGGAGCGGCTGACGGAGCGGCGCTGCAAGCTGGTGTGCGGGCGGTGCGGCTATTATCTGAGCTGCGCGGATTACTATTAAAGGTCGAATTCGAAGCTTTTGCAAAATGAAGGATGCGTCTCTCCGACTGGAAGCGGAATGGATGGGCGCGAAACGAGGAGCAGGATGCAGAGAGGAGAATTCAATTGGTTGAGTCTGAGAGGAATCTGATCCCGGTCCGCATTGTGATGCGAGCGATATTGCTGCTGGTGATTCTGTCATTGACCACCGGCGCGTTCGCCCGTGAAGGCGCTTCGCCGACAAGCAGTGTGAACGCGATGATCGGCACGGGCCAGGGACCCGGCGGGAGCCAGAATCTTTTCCCAGGCGCGACTCTGCCTTTCGGGATGGTGCAGTTGAGCCCGGACACCGAAGATCATGGGTTTGGCTACCACTATTACCAGAACCAAATTCAGGGCTTCAGCATGACGCACATGAGCGGCGTAGGCTGCGCGAATGAAGGCGACGTGTTCTTTACAGCGACGACGGGGCCGGTGGGCACGCAGGTCGCGGATTTTGAGTCTCCCTATTCGCATAGCCAGGAATCGGCCACACCGGGCTATTATCAAGTGCGCCTGTCACGCTGGGATGTGAACGCGGAACTGACGGCGACGGATCGCACCGGCCTGGCGCGATTCACATTTCCCGCGGGAAAGCCGGCCAACATTCTGGTTCCCATCAGCCACACGCTGAACCAGACGATGGGCGCGCACGTGCGCGTGGTGGGCAACAACCGAATTGAAGGCTATGTGGAGGACCAGGCCTTCTGCGGAGTGAAGCCTACCTACAAGGTCTACTTCGTGATGACGTTCAGCCGTCCGTTCGCGACGTTCGGAACCTGGACTGGCCAGAAAGAGAATGGCAAAAAAGGGGAGGGTCAGAAAGGCGCTGCGGAAACGGTCAACGCCCCAGCCGTGAAAGCCGGGAGTCGCGCGGAGATGCAGACCCGCGACAGCCAATGGATTGGCGCGTATGCGAGCTGGCCGACGGCGTCGGAGGCTCAAACAATCACAGCGAAGATCGGGATCTCGTATGTAGATCTTGCGGGTGCGGAGAACAATCTGAAGAAAGAGGCTTCGGGCAAGGACTTCTCCGAAGTGCGGCGGGAAGCCGCGGCCGCATGGAACAAGGCGCTGAGCGCCATTGACATTTCCGGGGGAACGCCTACCGAGCGCACGGTTTTCTACACCGGCCTCTACCATTCGTTGATGATGCCGAGCATTTTCAGCGACGCCGACGGGCGATACCTCGGCTTTGACCAGAAGATTCATACCGTCGCAGCCGGGCACCTGGTCTACGGCAACTATTCCGGCTGGGACATTTATCGCAGCCAGATGCCGCTGCTGGCGCTGATTGAGCCGCGCCGCGCGGAGGATATGGCGGAGTCCATTGTGTTGATGTACAAGCAAGGCGGCTGGATTGGGCGCTGGCCGCAAATCAATCAATATACCAATGTGATGGCGGGGAGCCCGCTTACCACGGTTGTGGCAACGACGTGGCTGGACGGCTTGCACGGTTTTGATATGGACACGGCCTGGCAGGGGATGTGGAAGGATGCCACCGAGGCTCCGCCGGCGGGCATGCCCTACCAGGGCCAGGAAGGGATCGACTGGATCAACCGCATTCATTACGTGCCTAATGACAAGGTGAAGTACGGGTCTGTGTCGCAGCTTCAGGAAGACGGAGCTGCGTACGCTTCGCTGTACTACCTGGCGAAGAATCTGGGAAAGACAGATGCCGCGAAAACGCTGTACGAGCGCGCGCTTTATTACCGGAATGTCTTCAACCCGCAGGATCGTTTCTTCCGTCCGCGTAATGCGGATGGGCAATGGGTGGAGCCCTTCGATCCGTCGCAGGACGAGCACGGCTTCATTGAGGGTTCGGGGTGGCATTACCAGTGGTTCGCGCCGTGGGACATGGCGTGGCTGATTCACGCGATGG
>JBAUHD010000426.1:0-14609 GCA_049680085.1 Acidobacteriaceae bacterium | reverse complement strand
GAGAAAACGTTTTAAGAAACATTTGGAGGTATGAAGGAATGACGCATCGCATTCTAAAAATCAGATTCATCGTGGCTCTCCTGGCGGCGGTTCTCGCCGTTCCGGCGCTGCCCGCCTTTGCCCAGGCCGGCTCCGAGGGGTCAATGGTCGTCACGGCCATGGATTCGTCCGGCGCGGTCATCCCCGGCGCTTCGCTCACTCTGACGGCGCTGCGAACCAACGACACGCGTAAGGCCACAACCGCGAACGACGGCAGCCACACATTTGTGAATCTGGCCATCGGCGCCTATAGGTTGACTATCTCCAAGTCGGGCTACGCAAACAGGGAATATTCGGCGGTCCTGGTCCAGGCTTCGCATGTCAGCGACATTACCGCGACCCTGCCTGTGGGCGCGACGACGCAAACCATACGAGTCAACTCCGAGGCCATTCCGGTCATGGACACGACTTCCAACGCCATCGGCACCGTGGTTGATGTGAAGCAGATCGAAGATCTGCCGCTGAGTGGCCGCGACGTTTCGGCTTTTGCCGCAACGGTCCCCGGCTACAGCGGCGCGGGCGGCAACGCGACCTTCAATGGCCTTCCTTTGACCGACCAAGGCAACAACATTAACGGCATGGCCAGCAGCACCTCCCGCATGAAGTTCGGCGGCGACATGAACCCCCAGGTTTCGCCTCGCCTGGAGGACATCGAGGAGATGACGGTCCAGACCGACCAGCTCGACCTCAACTCCGGCTTTGGCCAGGCCACGACGCAGCTCAACTTCATCTCGCGCCGCGGCAGCAATCATTTCCATGGACGCGTGTTTGAGGACTTCCGCAATAGCTGGCTGAATGCCAACAGTTGGACGAATGATGCGAGAGGCAATCAGAAGAACAAGCTTATCCTGAACGACTTTGGCGGCACCATCAGCGGTCCTGCCTGGCGCAACAAGCTGTTTTTCTTTGGGTCCTTCGCCACCCGCAGGGAACCGGGCGGCTATACCAATACGAACGATGTACTCACCCCTGACGCGCAAGCGGGCAACTTCACCTTCACGGATTCGAACGGCACCCACACCGTCAACGTTCTGGACATTGCGCATACGCAGAATCCGGATCTTCCTGGAACGATCAATTCACTGGTTTCCAGCCAGCAGGCGTTGATCAACGCGTCGCTTGCCAGCGGAATTCTGTCGTCCGAAGCCGATCCCAACCTCAATCAAATTAGCTGGAACGTGGCGAACCCCAGCGTCAGCTACTATCCCGCCTTCCGGGTTGATTACAACGCGACCCAGAAAGCCCGTTTCTACCTGTCGTATCTGGAGGAGAAAGATTCCAGCCCCGCGGGGAACGGAGCCCCGTTCCCGGGGGCCAAGTTTATCGATCAGCAGTCGGGCAATTCCAACAAAGACTACACTGCCTCCTTCGGTTTCAATTACACTTTCTCACCGACGATCATCAATCAGCTCACAGCCGGTTTTCTCTACGATAACGACAAGTTCGGCTATAACGCGTCGGATCTGGTCTATCACAACCCCTTTGTTAACTGGGCTTACGACTCGGGCGTCAATATATCGGGCCAGAACTACGGAACGGGAGTCAACGACTACTACCCCATCCTGAATTTTGACGATGCCGTGACCCTGGAACGCAAGAGCCATACCTTCCAGTTCGGCGCCTCCTGGTATCGCGAACAGGACCACTACTGGAACCCGGCGCTCGGCTATATCAGTTACAACCTCGGCATGGACCCTGCCGATCCGGCGACGAACGCTCTTACCTACAGCTCGCTGGGTATGGATCCCAGCGACACCACCGATCTCAGCAATGCGCAGGCGCTCTGGGCCACCCTGGTCGGCAGGCTTGAGAGCTCTGGCGGCTCGAGTGTCTACCATGCCAATACGGGGAAATATAACCCGCCGGGAACAGTCCAATCGTATGCGCTGGACGAGGTGTCGGCCGCGTGGGGCCTCTTCTTCGAGGATTCATGGAAGCTGACGCCAACCCTGACCCTGAACTACGGCCTGCGTTGGGACATCTACGCGCCTGAGAAGGACCTGTCGGGCGTCTATCACTCCGCGGACGAGGCGAACCTCTATGGCCCGACCGCGGTGGGCGACCTCTTCAAGCCCGGCCAGTTGAACGGTGTGCAGGACCCGGTGATCGCCGCCAATGCCACGCCCTACAAGCCGTGGAGGGTGACGCCGCAACCGGCCATCGGTTTTGCCTGGAACCCCAAGGTGGAGAGCGGCAGCATGTTGCACGCTCTTCTTGGCGACGGCGACACCGTCATCCGCGGCGGCTATGCCGTGCGCCGTTACACCGAGCCCTACCAGTACTTCTGGGACTACGCCACCGGTTACGCCTCTTTCTACTACCAGAACTTCAACCTGAATGCGAACAACAGCGGCGCCACTGGTACGTTTGCTCCGGGCAGCCTGTCTTTGGGCGATAGCCTGCCGGCGTTCCAGTATTCGCCTGTGGCGTTTGTGGATAAAGAAGCCCAGTCGGATTTCACCTTTTTGGGAGGCGTTCCGACCACCGCTCTCGAGCCGGACCTCAAGCAGCCCTACTCCGAATCGTGGAACTTCGGCGTGCAGCGCATGGTCGGGCATAACCTTGCCCTCGAAGTACGCTACAACGGCAACCACACCATTCATCAGTGGCTGGGGATCGATCCCAACGAGATAAACGTCTTCGAGAACGGCTTCCTGAAGGACTTCCAGAACGCCCGGGCCAATCTCGCGGCCAGCGGTGGGACCTCGTTCTCCAGCAGTTATGGCAATCCAACTCCGATTATTGATGCCGCGTTCGGCGGGCCGGACTCTTCGGACTACAAGAGTTCGACGTACATCAATTATCTGAACAACGGCCAGGTAGGTAGGCTGGCCAGTACGCTCGCGGGTGTCGGAAATCAGGACTACTTCTGCAACCTGGTCGGCACCTCCTTCGCTCCCTGCGTCAACAACCTCGGCTATTCGGGTGCCGGGGCCGGCTATCCCATCAATTTCTTCCAGGCTAATCCGTACGCTATTAACACTGGCTTTTCCCAAACAAATGGCACCTCGGAACTCGTTTCCTCAGGCTACAGCAATTACAACGCCCTGCAGATCGATCTTCGGCAGGGGAACTGGCACGGTCTCCAGTACGATGCCAACTATACCTGGGCACACGGCCTGGGCGTGGGAAGCGGCAACGACTGGACCGGCGCTTTCAACGCCTTCACCCTTCGCAATATGCAGAGGAGCTACGGGCCGACGTTGGTTGACCTGCGCCATGTTTTTCACGGGAACGGCACCTACGATCTGCCCTTCGGAAAGGGACGCCAGTTCCTGAATGGGAACCGTTTCCTCGACGAGACGGTTGGCGGCTGGACTGTGGGAACCATTGTGACCTGGCAGACCGGCGCGCCGTTCCAGTTGACGGGCGGCAATCGGACCTACAACGACTACGCGGACGGCGGGATTGTGCTGAACAATGTCTCCGTTAAGCAACTCCAGAGCGCAATTGGTGTTCACCGCGCACCGGGGCAGTCGTTTGTGAACCTGCTCGACCCGAAATACCTGGGCAGCCCCACCGGCGGTAGGGCCAACTCGCAATTCATTACGCCAAACGTCACGCCCGGCACGATTGGGCAGACTCCCTACCTGCACGGCCCGAGAGAGTTTGCTCAGGACATGTCGCTGTCGAAGGCGTTTCCGATCCGCGAAGCCATGCGGTTCAAGCTCCAGGCTTCCTTCCTGAACGTCTGGAACCACCCGGAATTCGGTAGCTTCTCCTCAAACAGCATTACGAGCAGCAGCTTCGGTCACGGCGGCATAACCGGCTTTGGCGCTCGTCAAATTGAATTTCGAGGAAACTTCGAGTTCTAACCTTGTTTCGCTTAACCTCAAAGTGCCGGGCGCCTCAGGCATCCGGCACTTTGTTTTTTTTTGCGGAGTTGAAGGGAACGGCTTTTAGCCCGTTCGTTCAGTTGACCTAAAATCAATGCGGCTTCAGCCGCTGAGGGACTGTTTCGCTCATGACATCTTTCCGGAACGGACTTCCGCTTTGTGCCGCTGTTTTGATCACCTTCGTTTCCGCTTGCGCCCAGAGGCCCGCGAAAGCCCCGCCCACTCCCGGCCCCATGCTCGAGCAGGGCTACGTCACCCTCAACGCCCCGGACTTCACGCTCAAACTGGTGCGCTCCTCGCAAACCGTCGCCGCCCTCCAACCCAAAGACGCCGAGGGATTCGACTTCACCCCCGGCGACCTGCTCGTTGCCCGCTCGCAAAACGGCGACTACCATCTCGGAGACCTCGACCTTCGCCTTCGCGTCAACGCCACCGGAGACTGGACGGGCTACTCCACCGCGCTCGCGCGCAAGCCCGTCACCGCGCTCCCGGTCTCCGGCAACATCCTTGCTGCCGCCGACCTCGCGCCCACGCTCCCGCCGGACATCCCGTTAAAAATCGTCCGCACTTGGGCGCTCGAAAACGGCAAGCTGGTCCTTCGCTTCAAGCTTACGAATACCAGCGCGCAGCCCGTCGAAATCGGCGCCCTCGGCATTCCCATGATCTTCGACAACGTGATCACGGGCCGCACTCTCGATCAGGCGCACGCCATTTGCAGCTTTTACGATCCCTACATCGGCGAGGACGCGGGCTACCTTCAGGTCACGCGCCTCAACGGACACGGCCCAGCGCTGCTGGTTGTGCCCGACCTGCACACGCCTTTCGAAGCCTACAAGCCAATCCTCAATCCGGACTGGCATCATCGCAAGGACGGCCCCACGCTCTTCCACGACCCTACCCCGCGCAGCACCACCTTTGAGGGCTTCTACGACTGGATGGTCCACAGCGGCGCGCTCCAGCAAACCAAATGGAAAAATGCCCAGCCGTGGAACCACGCCACCACCACCACCCTCCAGCCCGGCGACTCGCAAACCTACGCCCTGCGCTTCCTCCTCTCCGACTCCATCCAGGACATCGAGAAGACCCTCGCCGCCAACGACCGCCCCGTCGCCGTCGGCACGCCCGGATACATCCTCCCCACCGACATCAAGGCCCATCTCTTCCTCAAATACGCGCAGCCCGTGCAGTCCATCACGGTCGAACCGAAGGGTGCGATCGCCATCTCCAAAGGTCACGCGACTCCCGGCCACTGGCTCAACTACCAGCTTGAAGGAAAAACCTGGGGCCGCGCCCGCGTCTCCATTCGCTACAAAAATGGCCTGCTGCAAACCATCAACTATCGCGTCATCAAACCCGAAGCCGAAGCCGTCGCCGACCTCGGCCACTTCCTCACCACCAAGCAATGGTTCACCGATACCACCGACCCATTCCACCGCGCGCCCTCGGCCATCAGCTACGACCGCCAGGCGAACCAGCAGGTCACGCAGGACAGCCGCGTCTGGATCGCCGGCCTCAGCGACGAGGCTGGCGCCGGCTCATGGCTCGCCCTCGCCATGAAGGAACTCGGCGAGCCGAATCAGGAAGAAGTCTCCAAATTCGAGCAGTTCGTCGATCAAACCCTCTGGGGACATCTCCAATACAAGGACGGCCCCAAACAGTACGGCGTCCGCAAAAGCCTCTTCTACTACCAGCCCGACAAGTTTCCCGCCGGATACTACAGCGCCGACCAGAACTGGAAGAGCTGGACAAGCTGGAACCAGAAGCAATCCGAAGCCGTGGACCGTTCCTTCAACTATCCCCACGTCGCCTCGGCCTACTGGGTCATGTATCGGCTGTCCCGCAACCATCCGGGACTGGTGACCAACCATCCCTGGCAGTGGTACCTCAACCAGGCCTATGGAACCACCATGGGCATGATGCGGCTCGCTCCCTATTACACGCAGTTCGGCCAGATGGAAGGCGATGTCTTCGTCTACATCCTCGACGACCTTAAGCGCGAAGGCATGACCGCTGAGGCCAACACCCTTGAAGCCGTCATGCGCAAGCGCGCCGAGCACTGGAGCACGGAAAAATATCCCTTCGGCAGTGAAATGCCCTGGGACTCCACCGGCCAGGAAGAGGTTTACGCCTGGATGCGCTATTTTCACTATCCGCAACAGGCGCAGACCACGCTCGACGCCGTCCTCGGCTACGACCCCACCATCCCCAACTGGGGATACAACGGCAGCGCCCGCCGCTACTGGGACTTCATCTACGGAGGCAAGGTGCGGCGGCTCGAACGCCAGCTTCACCATTATGGTTCGGGCATTAATGCCATTCCGGTGCTGGCCGCCTATCGTCAGGACCCCAAGGATCTCTATCTCCTCCGCGTCGGTTACGGAGGAACCATGGGTGAGCTCACAAACATCAACCAGCAGGGCGCTTCTTCCGCTGCTTTCCACGCCTTCCCGGACAAGCTCGCCTTCGACCCCTATTCCGGCGATTACGGTTCCGGCTTCTGGGGCTTCGCCGTCAACACCGCCACCTACATCACGCATGACCCTGACTTGGGCTGGCTTTGCTTCGGCGGCAATCTCCAGAAGAAAGGCTCCGGAATCAGCGCCACTCCGCTCGACGCCTTCCGCAACCGTGTCTACCTCGCGCCCGCTGGCCTCTGGCTCACCCTCGACTCCGGCAAGTTCCACCGCGTCGTATTCGACCCTCACACCGGAACCGTTCGCCTGACCCTCGATCCGGCGGACAAATTCACTCCCGACGCCCGTCTCCGCATCCAGCAGCCGGCAAAAATCGACGGAGTTGGGTCGTACCATCCGGCGCGAACCTATAGCATGGAACGTGGAGCGTACGTCGTGCCCCTCAGTAAGAACGCGACTGAAATTGTGCTGCGCTCAAATCAAACGCATCCGCAGAACTAACCGGGTGCAAACGGGCTTCTTCTGATGAACCGAATTGCGAGCGCAAAATGGCTCCTGGTCCTGGCTTGCATTACGCTGCTCGCCTGCGTCCCCGCATTGGCAACGGCGCAGCAGCCCAAAGCAGGCACACCGGCCGCCTCCGTCCAGCACGGCATCGACCTGGTAGAAACCGGTCATTGCAAGCAGGCTCTCCCGCTTCTCACCCGTGGCCTGCCTCGCATCACGGAGAAGACCTTCCGCTATCACGCGCAAATGGCCGTCGTCCGCTGCGCCATGGCCCTCGATGAGCAACAAACCGCCGCCGATGCGCTGCTCGCGCTCCAGCGCGAATCGCCCGACGATCCGGAAACCCTCTACGTTTCCGCTCACCTCTTCTCCCAGCTTGGAATGCGCGCCGCCCAACACCTGCAACAGAGCGCGCCCGATTCCTACCAGGCCAAACGGCTCCAGGCCGAATCCCTCGAATCCCAGGGCAAGAACGAGCAGGCCGCCGAAATTTATCGCGACATCCTCAAGGGAAATCCGAAAGTCCCCGGCATCCACTATCGCCTCGGCCAAATCGCTCTCGCCGAAGCCGGCCCCTCCGGCTCCACTGACGCCGCCAAAGCGGAGTTTCAGAAGGAAACCGAAATTGATCCAACCAACGCCTCCGCCGAATTCGTCCTCGGCGAGCTCGACCGCCGCAGCGGAGATTTTCCCGATGCCGTCCGCTACTTCACCCACGCCACCCAACTCGACGCCGGCTTCTCCGAGGCCTTTCTCGCCCTCGGCATGTCCCTCACCGCATCCGGAAAGTTCGCCGAGGCCCAGGCCCCGCTCAAGCATTATGTAACCCTGCAGCCCGACGACCCCGCTGGTCACTACCAACTCGCCATCGCTTATGCCCGCACCGGCGACAAACAGGCCGCCCAGCGCGAAATGGAGCTGCAAAAACAAGCCGCCGCTCGCAACCCCAACACCGACACTACTCAGGGGCACTCCGTCCAGCCATGAGCGGAGCCTTCATCCAAATGACCACCAAGCACGATGTCATCCCGAGCGAAGCGGGGGACCTGCGGCTCGCTTCGCTCTGCAAGGTCCCTGACGCGGTGAGGGCATCTGCAATTGGAGAGTTGGATCGTCATCCCAGGCGACAGTTGTGCCGAGGGCAAAGATTTTCGAGAGAGCTTGCCGAAGGGAAATTGCATTTCTGATGCTTTCCCGCCGCACATTCCTCCGCGCCGCGGGCTTCTCCGCCCTCGCCGCCGCCCTCGATCCGCGCCTCGCCCGCGCCGCCCAGATCTCAGCCTCCTCGCCGCTCTTTGAAGCCATTCCCGCCTCGCAATCCGGAATCACCTGGACCCACACCGCCGGCCTCTCACCCGATATGTATCTGCCGGAAACCGTCGGCGCGGGCTGCGCTTTCTTCGACTACGACAACGACGGCTGGATGGACATTTACCTCGTCAACAGCGGCCCCTGCGACTTCTACAAGCCCTCCGCGCCGCTCCGCAACGCGCTCTACAAAAACAATCGCGACGGAACCTTCACCGACGTGACCCTCAAGGCCAAAGTCCCAGGCAGCGCCTACGGAATGGGCGTGGCTGTGGGCGATTATGACGGCGACGGCTTCCCCGACCTCTTCGTCACGCAGTATCCCAGCAGCATTCTCTACCACAACAACGGCGACGGAACCTTCACCGATGTAACCGCCAAAGCCGGCCTCGCCTGTCCCGGATGGGCCACCAGCGCCGTCTGGTTCGACTACGACAACGACGGCCGCCTCGACCTCTTCGTCTGTCGCTTCGCCGACTTCAGCAAAGCGAAGAACGTAGTCTGCGGAGGCCCCGGCCCCGGCGAACGCTTCTACTGCAAGCCCAACGTCTTCAAGCCCATGACAAGCTGGCTCTTCCACAACAATGGAGACGGCACCTTCACCGATGTCAGCCGCGAGTCTGGCATCGCCGCCTCGCCCGCCAAGGCCTGGGGAGTCGTCGCCGCCGACATCAATAACGACGGCCTGCTCGACCTCTTCGTCGCCAATGACACGGTTCCCAACTCGCTCTTTATCAACCAGGGCAAAGGCCGCTTCGCCGACAACGGCCTCCTCGCCGGCGTCGCCTACAATCCCTTCGGCGTCGCGCGCTCCGGAATGGGCGTCGACGCCGCCGACTACAACCAGGACGGCTGGCTCGATCTCTTCGTCGCCAACGTCGATCACGAAATGTATTCCCTCTACCGCAACAACAAGGACGGCACCTTCGACGACGAGGCCATCCATACACCGATCGGTTCCACCACTCGCCTCATGAGCGGCTGGGGACTCAAGTTTTTCGACTACGACAACGACGGCAACCTCGACCTCATCCTCGCCAACGGCCACCCCGACCTCACCATTCACGAGCACCATCCTGAGCTTCATTACGATGAGCCCATGTTGCTCTTCAGCCGCGACGCCGGCGGGTGGAAAAACATCAGCGCGCAATGCGGGCCCGCCTTCGACCAGCCCCGCGCCGCCCGCGGCCTCGCCCTCGGCGACTTCAACAACGATGGCGTGGTGGATGTTCTCGTCAGCGCCAACAACGGCGCGCCCCTGCTGCTCAAAAACAACACCGCCGGAAAAAACCACTGGCTCGGCATCAAGCTCGTTGGAACCAAATCCAACATCGACGCCATCGGCGCGAAACTCACCTGGAAAAGCGGAGACCTCCTCCGCCACCGCGCCAAAGTCGGAGGCGGAAGCTATCTCTCCGCCCACGACCCACGCATGGTCCTTGGCCTCGGCGATAACAAAACCATCGATTGGCTCGAAGTCGAGTGGCCCAAACCCGGCGGCCCCAAACAGCGCTTCACCGGCCTCCCCATCGACCGCTACATCACCCTCACCGAAGGCCACGCGGGCTGGAAATAGCGCGCTTCACAAAGGTCCCACATCTTGCATTGGAAGTGGCTAGTGCTGATGATGCCGCCACTTCCAGTACGCTTGCTGATCGCCTTTACTGCGCCGGTCGTAATCGACATGATGGCGGTGCGTGTTCTGCTCCCAGTGGGTGTAATAAGGCTGCTCGCCCGGCGTCCATGCATACACCCTCCGGTGTGCGACGCAACCCGTGCCAAACAGCGGAATCATCAGCACTGCAATGAGCCAAAGCTGTCCAAATTTTTTCATGCAAAATTCCTTTCGAATTCATTCGAGTTCCTGAGCATCTATTGCCAAGATGCGGCCCGAACTGTGACCGGTTGTTCATAGTGGGTGAACAGAATCTCACAAGACGTGCGGCTTCAGCGTCAGAAGGGAACCGAAACGCCCACCCAGGTGTCTATTCCGCCAGATGTCTCGCTCTCTCCACTGAAAAAATGGAGGGCTTATGTTTGAGAAGAGTCTGGTCGAATCATCCGGGAGCATCCGCACCCGGAGCAGGTGGTACGCGGTTGTCTCCTTTCTCTTCGAAGCCGTCGCCCTGGCAGTCATGATTCTCATTCCCTACATCTATCCCGCCGCGCTGCCGCCGCACGCGCTCGCCAGCCTGCTGGTTGCGCCGCCTCCGCCTCTCGCACCGGCGTCCGCGCCAATCAGTTCAGAGCGCGCTCACGCCTCGGTGAACGCCCCAGTCCAGCTCGTCAACCTCGCCGCGCCCACCATCATCCCCAACCAAATCCATCAGGGAGACAGCGCTTCGGCTCCGCCGCAGATGAATACAAATTTCGGTGATGTTCGTGGAAGCAACGCAACCTCCCTCTTAGGAGCCACGCCGCCGCTTCCACCCGTACCCCCGCGCCCCAAAGCATCCGGCCCCGTTCGCGTTTCGTCCGGAGTCGCAGCGGGCCGTTTGCTCGCGCCCATCCAGCCCACCTATCCGGCGATTGCGATCGCCGCCCGCGTCCAGGGAAGAGTGGTGATCGAGGCCATAATTTCCAAACAAGGATTCGTGAAACAAGCGCAAATTCTCAGCGGTCAACCGATGCTGGCGCAGGCGGCTCTGGAGGCCCTCAGCCGCGCCCGCTATCAGCCTTACAAGCTCAACGGCCAGCCGGTGGAAGTGGCTACAACCATCAACATCGATTTCATCCTGGGAAACTGAACTGGCCTGGGCTGCTTCTCAATGGAATGGCAGCGACGGAGCCATCGCTTTGGTGCTATCATCTTGGCGCGAGACGCTTTGGCCGCGGCCCTGCTGCGAAGCGAAAGCAATGGGGTTCGAGTTCATTACAACTCACCCGGAAGGAGCGGATTATGTCCAGATTTTCCGCATCCGTCGCGACGACCGGCTTTGCACTTTTGCTGTTCGCCGCAGCCACCCCCGCTCAAACCCAGACCCAGCCCCAGCCCCAGACGCCGCAATCCCTGTCCAAGGTGCGCATCGTGCGCCTCAGCGAGGTTCGAGGGGCCGTGCAGTTTGGCAGTATCGGCAGCGGCTATGAGCCCGCCATTCCTAACATGCCGGTGGTGGAGCAGAATCGCGTGAAAACCGCCGTCGGCTTGGCGGAAGTGGAGTTTGAAGACAACAGCACCCTCCGCCTCGGTCCCTACTCCGAGGTTCAGTTTGTGATGCTTGGACGAACCGATCAGGGCGCCACGCTCTCGACCGTCCGCCTTGTCAAAGGAATCGCGTACGTGAGCCTGGTGAAATCCAGCAGAAAGCCGGCGAATGCCTTCGACCTGGTCTTCGGCGACCAGAATATGCAGTTGCAGCCGGACACCCATGTGCGGCTGGAGATGGACGGCCAGCAGGCGAAGCTCGCCGTGCTGAAAGGCACCGTACAGGTGGACGGCCCCAATCAGGCGATCGACATTGCGCGCAAGCACACCGCCACCTTTGCGCTCGCGGACAATACCCAACCCGAGGTGGCCAAGGGCATTGAGTCCCTGTCGATGCTGGACTCATGGGACAAGCAGTTGGATCAGTATCATGCCAGAGCGGCGTCGATGACCAACTTTGGCGGAGTGCCGTATAGCTACGGCGCGTCCGACATGCTCTATTACGGATCATTTCAGAACGTAGGCGGCTGCGGCACGATGTGGCGGCCGTATTTCGCCAGCGCCGCCTGGAGCCCCTATGCCAACGGAACGTGGGCCTACTATGCCGGAACCGGGTATAGCTGGGTTTCGCCGTATCCGTGGGGTTGGACCCCATACCATTACGGATCGTGGTCGTTCTGCCAGGGTGCTGGCTGGGGATGGATGCCGGGCGGATCATGGATGGGCCTCAACAACATTGCGTCGACGGCAGTCACAGGAGCGCCTGTGAACGCGTTCAAGGGTGCGCGACTCCTTCCCGTTGCGCCGCACGCGCCGCGCGTTGGGCAGCCTTCCCTGGTAAGCGTGAACCGGACCACGCTGGTGCATTCAGGACTCGACGCGCAAGGATCATTTGTGTTCCGCAAGGATTCAGCCGGGCTGGGCATTCCGCGCAACGAATTGGGCAACCTGAGGGGCTTCTCAAGGCACGCCATTCAAAGAGGCGTGGTTACGACGCCAATTTACATGACCATGGCGCCGCGCACGTCGAACGGAATGCGTGCGAACGGAATGCGCGCAGGGAGAAACGCGCCCTCCTCGATCACCATGCACCGTGGCTATGCGTCGTCTTCTGGGCCGCGCTCCTCCAGCAACATGGGCAGCACCGCGAGCAGTGCCAGGAGCAGCTCGACGCCCATGCAAAGCGCGCCCTCAATGGGTGCCGCCAGCCCAGCCGGAGGCTCTCCCGCGCCGAGCGGCAGGGGACGTTAAGTGCATGAGATCTGCCGTTTCGCCTCGCGACAGGTGACAGGTGGCCCACTCACGCCCCTGCCGTTGGGGCTTGAGTGGGGGACAGGGTTCTACTCTCCAGCCGCCGGGTGCCCCATCCTTCGCGCATGGAAGACGCTACTGTGAAGCTGCCGAAGACACAGAACCGCGAGGGTGAGCTTGCATCATCTCGACGCGCCTCAGTAGGTCAAGAGGAGGCGGTCCGTAACCTCATGTTCTTCCAGACTCCGCCCGTCCATTTGAAATCGCTTCAGCATTGATCGCCCAAGTCCCACGAATATTTCGCGCTCGAATAGCCCCTCAGGTACCCTAACGTCACATAGTTTTTTCCCGGAGTACTTGGTGCCATCAATGCTCAGCGCAACTCTCGCGCCTCGCGCCTTACACGCGCCAATCGCCTGGAAAAGCCGTTCAATCGAAAACGATTGGGCTCCGTAAAGGATAGTCTGGCTATCTACATATGGAGGATCACAATAGATAAAATCACCATCTTGCGCTCCCGCCATAGTCTCTGCGAAATCCGCCAGAAGAAATTTAGTTCCTCGGGTACGGGCAGACCATAGATCGACTCTCCTTCCAAAGCTCTCCGCAGGAATCGGGTCATGAATGCCAGCTGGAGTACTCATAAACCCGTCGCTTTTTCGGAAGCGAACGACACCCCCATAGCAAGCGCGACATAGGAACAGCAAATCTGCCCCGTTTGGCCGCGCATTGTAAGACGAGAGGACGAAATCGTATGCAGTCTGTTTGCCCATTCGTGCAATGAGTGCGTATCGCTCGGAATATTGGCTCTTGAGCAGTTCTTTGTCCCGATGAAGGGTCTGCCAGATTTCGATCAAGGGAGCAAAAACATCACTCGCAACAGCCCTTCGTGGCGCGAGTACGCCCAGAACTCCGCCACTGCCAAGAAAGGGCTCAAAGTAGGTGTCAAAGCGATCTGGGAAATACGGAACTATCCACTGGGCGTGTTTTTGCTTGTTACCGATCCATTTCAAAAGCTGCGTCTTAAATGGCTTCGTCAAAAGTGCGGGGTGCTCAACGGCGAACAACGCGCCCTGAAGCTCTGCGTTTTGCCTTGGCATTTCTCTATTATTCTCCCGCGTTATCCAAATATTCTAATTTTGAATATTGTACCACTCGCTAACAACATGGTTTCACGGTGAAAAAGCAGCGGCTTGCGTCCCTATTGCGAGAAATCCGTATGGAGGCTGGCCTAACGCAAGCGGAAATTGCCAAGAGGATCGCTCAGACACAATCTTACGTCTCCAAATATGAACAGGGCGAGCAACGCCTGGACTTGTTGGAGTTGGAAGCGATCTGCGATGCGGCCGGCATCCCGCTATTGGATTTCGTGAGGCGTTTTGTTGAAAGCTGATCCGCAGTTTTTGAGCCAGCCGAGAGAGTTCTGGGCCAATGTTAGGACAATCAGCCAAGCGGTCGGATACACGAAGCGGGGCGTCGGGCTCATCTCCATTCCCGTGCTGTCTGACATTCGTCAAGCATACGGATCCCTCAAATTAAATACCGCCCACATTGCAAATGACAAAGATGAGCTCACCGGCTTTGGCAAGCTCATCCTCGCCTATTTTCAGCACAGGGCAAATGTTCTCAACGAGAATGCTCGAACGCTCTTGATGAACAAAAACGAGGCCTCTGATGAATTCAAGCGCCTACGGAAGGCTTTGAAGCCGACATGCCCGTTGCCGATGAACAAGCAATCAGGTCACAAGAGAAAAGTAAATTTCCTGACATGCATTGTGAATATGCTGATCGAAGCAAACATCGGCGGTGCCCCTTGCAACTACAACCCACTTGGGCTTACAACCGTGACGCACAATGGGATGCCGCTCAGAACACTCTCTCGAAGAGTTGATGGTGCATTTCCTTCCATTGTCAATCCAGTCGCGATTTGGGAAATCAAAGAATACTATTACACCACCACTTTCGGCAGTCGCGTGGCCGATGGGGTCTACGAGACGTTGGTCGACGGAATGGAGTTGGAGGAGCTGGAATCAGCGAGTCGAAGAAAAATTCACCATGTCCTATTTGTCGATGCTTATGACACTTGGTGGATGAAGGGGCGCTCCTATC
>JBAUHD010000425.1:0-6949 GCA_049680085.1 Acidobacteriaceae bacterium | reverse complement strand
GCCTTCGTACAGGCGCTATTTCCACCACATACGATGTCATCCCGAACGAAGTGAGAGCCTGCCCTGAATGCAATGAAGGGAACCTGCGGTTTGCTTCGGGCGGCTCCAATCTCATCTGCCGGCTACCACTGCGTCATAACATCTGAGGCGCCCCGCGCGACCGCCGATTAGTTAGTCCTGCTCCACTCCCGGAATAATCAGCAGCACCTCTACCCTGGTGGTCTGCCCATTCAACGCAGCCGGACGGAACACCCACTGCTTCAACGTCCGCAGCAGCAGCGGCGCTTCCGCCAACCCCGGCGGAAACGCAATCGACAGCTTCTCAAACTTCCCTTCCTCATTCACAAACCCATGCACCAGAATCACGTCCTGGTACTTGAGCGAGGGACGCATCATGTCATACGGCCAGGGGGCGCTCAGCGCGCCGTCGCTGGGAGGATCGTTTGCGACCTTCGGCAGCGAGTATTGCAAAATCCAGTTCTGCGCCGTGTTGGTTTGCAGGTAAACCGTGTAAACCAGCCTGCCATCCCAGAGATCCGCTGTCTCCGGATAATCCTCTTCGGGCGACGCGCCCACTACCACCATTCCATACTGCCCGCCCTTGGGCAACTGGATATGCTGGGGCGCTGTCTCACCCTGATTGGGGCTTCCCGACCCGGTGTCGATGGTGAACCCCGCGTCCGGCGTGGCGGTCGTCTGGAGCCCGGTTCCGGTATCCACCGTCACGCCTCCGGCGTGATTTCCAGATTGACCCGCGCCGTGCCCGGCTCCCGATCCATTCTCCCGGCTGTCGCTCTTGTCATTCCCGGAGGAGAACTGCCTCCCCAGCCCGCCCAGCAGCGGCGAACCGGAAGAGTCGGCCTGCGCCACTTCATTGATGACCGGCAGGGCCGCCGTTCCATCCTGCAGCTTCGTATCGGAGAGCGAAATGACCCGCGCGGCCGAGAGCACGGCCTTCGCTTTTGACGCCGTGACCGGAAGCTGCGCCCCCGGCTGAGCCCCGTTCACCTGCACCGGCACAGTCGTGCCCGGCGCGGGCATCAGCGCCTCGGTGACAAACGGCGTGGAGGTCAGCGGCATCGACGACAGGTTCAACTCATGGTTCGGCGGAGTCAGCACCGGCTTCACGTGAATGTCGCTGGGCGGCTTGGGCGGCGGAGTCACAATCTTGGGCTTGGTGACCGCTCCCTCCGTCCACACCATCGCGTGAGGAATCGGAATGTTCGGCAGCGTGCGCTGCTCCGGCGGAACCTGCGGCTGAATGATGGTTTGCGGCGCTGGTCTGGGCGTCTCAAAATTCCGTGACACCCGCTCCAGCCGCACCTTCGGAGCCTGCCCGCGCCTGCCTCCCGCGGAAATTGAGCGCGCCGCCGCGTGCGCGCTCCGCGCCGTCGGCCGCGGATACCAGTGCAGGCTCGCTTCCATCTTGCGCATATCCATCAGCCGGACGTCATATTTCCGGTTCGGCATCCGCAGCGGCACCACGCGCGCCCGTTTCACCGTGATCAACAGCAGCGCCAGCAAAACGCCGTGCAGCACGATCGACACCCCGAACGCGGACGGACCGCTGTCCTTCTGCGGAGGTTTGGAAAACAGCGAAATCGGATAAGAGGCTCGCATCGTCCGCCTGAGTTCCTCGCGCTACGGCCCTTACAGACTTCCTTGGCCGGTGATAGATACGGGTAGCTCGCGGACACACTTTGTCGCCGCCGTCCACCTCGGATCCCGAACGGCCCCTAGGTGACTATCGACAACCCGCGATGATTACTGTTGTTGTACTCATGTTTACACTTATCTCATCTCTTGCCTACTTATTTCTTGGCTACCGGGACCTATTTAGCCTATATTCCATTGGCAGAGTACCCACAAAATAATGGAGCGGATTGCCGGTGTAGTTCGCCCCAAATCGGACAGATGAATGAATCGCAGATTACTCACTATTCTCCTGAGCGCCTTCGCCATCGCCGCCGTTTGCAGCTTCGCTGTCTACCGGATCGTGAGCCACCACATCACGGCGTCTCCAACGGGCAAAAGCACCGCTGTGGTCGCCGCCGCCACGGATGTCAAGGTGGGAAGCATCCTCAAAACCAGCGACCTGACCACCATCGCGCTGCAGGGCACCCTGCCCGAGGGAGTCATCCTGAAGCCCGAGGACGCCGTCGGCCGCGGCGTGTTATCCGAGATCTATGCCGGTGAGCCGATCATGAACAGCCGTCTGGCCGCGCTGGGTGCCGGCGGCGGTCTCGCCTCCACCATCCCTACCGGCTTCAGGGCCGTCGCCCTTAAGGTCAATGAGGTCGTCGGCGTCTCCGGATTCGCCACTCCCGGCATGACCGTCGACGTCCTGATCTCCGGCAATCCTCCCGGCGTCCCCAACAACAGCCAGGGAACCCTCACCAAGACCCTCCTCCAGAACATTCGAGTGCTCTCGGCCGGCACCGATATTACGAAGGACGCCCAAGGCAAACCCCAGCAGGTGCAGGTGGTCAACCTCCTCGTGAGCCCCGAGCAGGCCCAGAAGCTGAGCCTGGCCGGCAATGAAACCCACATCCAGCTGGTTCTCCGCAATCCGCTCGACACCGCAATCGCGAAGCCCCCGGAAACTTCGATGGCGGAGCTTTTTGCCGACCCCAATGCCCCTCCTGAACCCCGTCGCATTAGCTATGGCCCCCGGTTCAGGCGCGCGCCCGTTTACACGGTCCAGGTGTTGAATGGATCGAAAAAGAGTGAATCCAAATTTCCCGCCGGCGAGGAAAAACAGTGAAAGTACGAAGCTCGATTCCTGTAGTTTCTTTATGCGCATTTTCGATCGCTGTATTCTCGGGGACGGCCCTGCGCGCTCAAACCACCCCGCCGCCCGTTTCCGCTGCCCGCCAGGACTCGTCGCGCGAACTCTCGATTGCCGTGGGTAAAACCGCCGTCATCGACTTTGCTCAGGCCGTCAAGCGCGTCTCGGTCGGCGTCGGCGACATCGCCGAAGCCAGCGCCGTCAGCCCCACGGAGATCCTGGTCAACGGCAAAACACCCGGCGTCACCAGCCTCATCGTCTGGGAGCAGGGCGGCGAACGCCAGTTCTTCAATGTCACCGTCCACGAAAGCCGCTACGCCTCTCTGGACAAAATGTCCGAGCTGCGCCGCGAGCTTCATATGCAGCTTCCCGGCCAGGAGGTCAGCGCCTCCACCGCCAACGGGCTCATCTTTCTCCGCGGCACCGTAAAGGACCTCAACAGTTCCGACCGCGCCGTGCAGGTGGCCTCGACCATGGGCAAGGTGGTCAACCTGCTCTTTGTCGATGTACCCCCGCCTCCGCCACAGATTCTGCTCAAGGTGCGCTTCTGCAGCGTAGACCGCAGCCGCGAGAAGGATCTCGGGCTGAACATCTACAGCCTGGGCGCGGCCAACAGCATCGGAGTCGCCTCCACCGGCCAGTTCTCTCCGCCCACGGTCAGCGGCCAGGGAGGCGCGACCGGCGCTGCGGCCCTTATCTCCGACGCACTCAATCTGTCCATCTTCCGGCCTGACCTGAATCTCGGCGCCACGCTCAAGGCTCTCGAGAAGGACGGCGTAGTCGAAGTCCTCGCCCAGCCCAATGTCCTTGCGCAGGACGGCAAACAGGCCAGCTTCCTCGCCGGCGGTGAATATCCCTTTCCCATCGTCCAGGGCAGCTCGGGGGCAGGCTCCGGAGCCGTCACCATCCAATTCAAGGAGTACGGCGTCCGGCTGAACTTCATCCCCACCATCACGCCGCGGGGCACCATCCGCCTCCAGGTCGCGCCCGAAGTCAGCTCGCTCGACTTCACCAACGCCGTCGAAGTTTCAGGATTCAACGTCCCGGCCATCGCCGTCCGCAACGTCAATACCGAGGTGGAGCTGGGCAACGGCCAAAGCTTCATCATCGGCGGACTGCTCGACAACCGCGAAACCGATACCTTCGAGAAGATCCCCTTCCTCGGAGACATCCCCATCCTCGGCAAATTCTTCCAGTCCATGACCAAGACCCGCACCAACACCGAGTTGATCGTCATCGTGACCCCGGAGATCGTGCCTCCCATCCCGGCCGGACAGCCCCTGCCCAAGCTGAATTACCCTGTGGCGTTCCTGCCGCCCAACTCCAACATTGAAATGGCGACCCCGGCCGGAAACCCACCGGCGGCGCCGCAGCCGACCACCATCCCGGTGGAAAAGCTCGTGGAAAGCATGAAGCCGGAAAAACCGCTTGCCAGCAGCAGTTCGGCGGGCGGCTCCGGAGGCAGTTCCATGGGAGGCTCCGCGGGCGGGTCCTACTAGTCCAATTGATCCGGTCTGTGCCCCGCTCAACCGAAACGGAACCTCAGGCCACGAGGTTCCGTTTTGCTTTGCCGATAGCTCGGCTTGGATAAGCTACTTAAAGAAAGAAGCGGAATGACCACTCTGTCCGGCGAAATCAACCAGCTACAGACCTCGCGCCAACGCCGGCTGAACTCCGCGAAGAAAATCTTACGCACCCTCGCGATTGCATCGCTCCTGTTCGCCGGCGTTTTCATTTCTGTTTTGCTCCTCCGGCCGGCCGCCCGCGACTATATCTCTTATTGGAGCGCCGCCAGGCTGCTGGTCCATCACATCGATCCCTATTCCCCCGCGCGCGTGTTCGCGCTCGAAAAGGCGCAAGGGGACCTGGCGACCCACCCCATCATCATGCGTAACCCTCCATGGGCGATGTTTCTCGTCGTTCCCCTCGCATTCGGCAGTCCGTTCGCCACTCTGTTCTTCTGGACCCTCGCCAGCATCGGCTGCATCCTCATCTTCGCTCGATTGCTGCGCGTGCCCTCAAAAGACCGCGCCTTCGCCTTCGTATTCGCGCCCGCGGTCTCCTGCGTCTTCCTGGGACAAAGCTCCGCTTTTCTTCTGCTGGGCTTCGCGCTCTTTCTGTACCTCCACCAGCGACATCCCTTCCTTTCCGGAGCCGCGCTACTTCTGATGGCAATCAAGCCTCATCTGTTTCTGGTCTTCTGGGCGGTTCTGCTCGCCGATTGCATTTACCGGCGCAGGTTCCTTATTCTCGCTGGCGGCGCAGCCGCCTTCACTGCCGCAACCGCATTTGCCATGGCCCTCGACCCGCGCATCTGGCAGCAGTATGTCGCAATGCTGCGCGCTTCCGCGCTTGAGCATGAATTCTTTCCTACAGCGTCCATGCTGATCCGCGTCCTTATCAATCGCGGCAGCGACTGGCTGCTCTTTGTTCCATCCGCTTTAGGAATCATTTGGGGGCTGAGGTATTACAAGCGCAATCGGCAGGCATGGGATTGGCGTATTCATGGAATGTTGCTCTTGCTTGTGACCGTCACCGTGTCGCCTTACGGATGGTTTGCGGACAGCATCGTGCTCCTGCCGCCCATAGTCTTCGCGCTCGCGTCTCCGCAGAAGCATAAGTATTCCGCCGGAATCCTCATGGCCATCAATACCATCGCTCTCGTCATACTCCTGGTCATTCGAGCGCGCATCACGTCCCCCGCCTATGTTTGGCTGCCGCTGGCAATCCTTGTCTGGTTCCTCTATACATTGAAGAAACCTCAGCAATCATCCATCCGGCTGGCCAGCCAAGTGGCTGGTTAAAGGGCAAATCCAATGAACACCGTGTCCGACAAAATAGCCCCGCCACCCGATCAGACCGCCGGCAACTCCCCTTCCACCGCAAAGAAGATCACCCGGATCGTCATCATCGCGGCCATCGCGCTGGGCGGTGCTCTCATTTTTGCCGCAAGGATCAATCCCGCGCGCATGGACTACATCTCCTACTGGAGCGCCGCCAAGCTGCTCGTCCATCGCGCCGACCCCTATTCGCCCCAAGGCGTTCTCGCCCTCGAAAAGCTGGCGGGGTTTCTGCCTTCGCATCCGCTCATCATGCGCAATCCGCCCTGGGCGCTCTTTCTGGTCGCGCCGCTTGGCTTCCTCGGCCCCCGCGCCGGGCTGGTTCTCTGGATACTGGCCGTTGGCGCCTGCATAGTCATCTCCGTCCATCTGCTCAACCCGCGCTCCAACGACAACGCCCTCGCGCTCCTCTTCGCGCCCGCCATCGCCTGCATCGGCAGCGGACAAAGCTCCCCGTTCCTGCTGCTCGGCTTCGCCCTGTTTCTCTATTTCCAGCGCCGCCGGCCCTTCCTCGCCGGAGCCGCCCTGCTCTTCCTCGCCTTCAAGCCGCATCTGTTTCTCGTCTTCTGGGCGGTCCTGCTCGCCGAGTCCATCTACCGCCGCAAATTCCGTATCCTCGCCGGACTTGCGGCCGCTCTCGCCATAACCACCGCATTCGCCCTCGCCGTCGACCCCCGTGTCTGGCCGCAATACCTCTCCATGCTCCGGGCCTCAGCGCTGGACCTTGAGACCTTTCCTACGGCATCCATGATCTTCCGGCTCCTTGTCAGCCCCACATCCGATTGGCTGCTCTTCCTCCCCGCCTCCCTGGCCATCCTCTGGGGGCTCTGGTATTACGCGCGCAACCGCCGGGCGTGGAACTGGACCACCCACGGGATGCTGCTCATGCTTGTCACCATCGTGGCCTCCCCCTACGGCTGGTTCACCGACGAAATCGTGCTTCTGCCCTGCCTCATCTTCGCCCTCAGCCTGCCCCAACAACGGAAATATGCCGGATGGTTCCTCATCGCCGCCAACGCCGCCGCTGTCATCATCTACACAGCATTCGGCGCCTCCCTGGAATCCCCGTTCCTGCTCTGGACTCCCATTACCTGGCTCGCCTGGTTCCTCTACGCCACCAGAAGGTCCAAATCCAGCAGTGAAGCGGGACCACTCGAAAAACCGTCAAGAGAAAATCTTCTAAACAGCCCAATATCAGCAACATAAAAATGCATTTGATTTATTCCAACCTGCTAAACTAAAAGAGTAGACAAAAATTCAGCAACAAGAAGGCGCAGCCCAAACGAGCTGCGCCTTTCTTTTTTCAAAACCCATGCCCACC
>JBAUHD010000424.1:0-1633 GCA_049680085.1 Acidobacteriaceae bacterium | reverse complement strand
CTCGCGCTCAGCGCCCGCGCCGCCGCAAACTCCCGCCCGGCGGCTTCCTCATCGCCCTGCTTCTTCAGCAGGTCGCCAAGCTCGGCGTGCACCAGAAAGGCCGGAGCCTTTTCGCTCAGCGCATTGCCTGCCAGGTACTCGCGCAGCCAACGCGCCGCCAGCGCGCTCTCGCGACCCGCATGAATCAGCGTTGAGGCGCCATCCACCAGCGCAGGGCCATGTGCGGAATCCGCCGCCGCCCCACTCTTCAGTGCCGCCAGCATCTCGTTCCAGCGCCCGCGCCGCCGGTAAAAGCTGCCCAGGTCCATCCACGCCTCGGCCGCCGCTTCCGCAGAGCCCTGGGACGCGCCAATTTGTGCGCGCAGCGCCTGCTCCGCGCCGGCGTAATCTTTTTTGGACTCCGCAATCCGGGCCCGCAGCTCGTCGGCGCGCGCCGCGTCCAGCCCGCTCAGCCGGTCGGCAACATGCTGCGCCTTGTCGTAGCCGCCGCCCAGAATGCGGGGAGCCTCCACATAGTATTGGCCTAGGTCCGACAACGCCTCACCGTTGTTTCCATCCAGCGACACCGCCGCCTCAAACTCCGCATGGGCCAGCTTCGCCGTCTTGTATGCCGACACCATGCTCGACCGGCTGGCCTTTTCGCCGTAGGCCCGCGCCAGCCACAGATGATAGCCGCTGTTGCCTGCTTCCAGCTTTACGGCGCGCCCGCACGATGCAATCGCATCTTCCGAGCGTCCCTGGGCCAGATAGATTCTGCATTGCAGGTTCCACGCCGCGGCATTGTTGCCATTCTGTCCAAGCGCTCCGTTGAGCGCGCGCAGAGCCTCATCCGCCCGCCCGTGCGCAAAGGCCGCGTGAGCCGTGCCCACCCCATCGCGCGCCGCCCCTCCGTCGGGCGTCGCCGCAAAGGCTGTTCCCAACGAGGCTGCGATCCACAACAGCAGAAATCCGGACGCCAGTAGTTTCCTCATCCGTGTCACTTCGCCTCGGTAATCGGCACTCTATCGCCGATCGGTTGTCCATTCGTGCTGCCCAGCGCGACGACCTCGCCCTCGGTCAGCCCGCTCAGTATCCCCACCTGCGTCAGGTTGATGTTGCCGACCGTAACGGGAGTCCGGTGCAGCGTGCCGCCCTTCACCAGAAAGACATAAGGCCTGCCATTTTCCGTGTGCAGGGCCTCGCGCGGAATATTCAGCGCGTTCGGTTCGTTGGCTACCAGCGCTGTGACCCGCACGTTCGTGTTGGGCAGCAGGTCGTTGTTCGCGTCGTCGATTGTCACCAGCACCTCGCCCACATTGCGCGTCGTGTAGGTGACGATGGTCGAGGGAACGCGCGCGATATGCCCATGCCAAGTCTTGCTGGGCTGCGCATCCCACTTGATCGTTACCGTCTGGCCCACAAGCAGCTTGCCGATTTCCGGCTCGTCAAAATACGCCCGCACCTGCATCTTGTGGAGATCGGCCATTTCCAGAAGCAGATCACCCTGCTGCACGTATTCGGTCACGCTCACCGGAATCCGATAGACCGTTCCGGCGAACGGCGCGCGAATATTCGCATCTTCGACTGCCTGCCGCGCCGCCGCGTAACCGGCCTGCGCGTCGGCTATCGCTGACTTGGCGCGGCTCAGATCGCC
>JBAUHD010000423.1:0-8071 GCA_049680085.1 Acidobacteriaceae bacterium | reverse complement strand
GTCCGCAATCTGCATCTCGACACCCGTGTCGTACGTTTCATGGTACTCAGGCGACTCGTGGACATAGAACATTACGCCGCTGTCGATGCAGGGCCGCGCCTTCCACTCGAGCTTCAGATCGAAATTCGTGTACTCCCCATCGGTCACCAAATCGGTAAAGTCAGCTTCCGGGTCCTCATTGGTTTTCTTCAATTGAATTGCGCCATCGACCACCGACCAGTCTTTGCCCGTTCCCTTTTCCAGATACGAGTGCCATCCGTTCAGGTCATGCCCATTGAAGAGCAACTGCCATCCGTCCTGTTTCTCCTGCTGAGTCAGCGTGTTTGGAGCCTGCGCCTGGGTTATGCCGCAGAACACAATGCAGGCCATCGCCGCCATCCATGGCTTCCTGAATATCATTCCGCACCCTCTTTCATTGATGAAAATCAACCGTCAATACCCCAGCCGCTTGTTCACCACATTCAGCAACGGCTCGCCCTTCTCAAACCTCGCATACTGCTCCAGAAAAAAGCGCACCGCGTCCGCCTTCCACCCCACCACCTGGTCGGCACTGTGAGGGGAGAGCAGTACGTTCTCCATTCCATACAGCGCATGACCCGCCGGCAGCGGCTCGGGTTCCACCACATCAAGACCCGCGCCCTTGATCTGCTTTCGCGTCAACGCGCTCACCAGCGCGTCGGTATTCACAACCGGCCCGCGCCCAACATTCATAAGCACAGCCGACGACTTCATCGCGGCAAATTCAGCCTCGCCAATCATGTGCCTGGTCTCCGCCGTCAGCGGCGCGGCAACGACCACGTAATCACAGACCGCCAGCATAGCGTGAAGCTCCGCGGGGCGGTAGTAGCGCTCAATCAACGGATCAGGCTGTTCAGGAGGGTGCCGCTTCGTCGCCAGAATCCGCATTCCCATTGCATGCGCGCGCGTGGCCACGGCGCGGCCAATGTCTCCGTAGCCGACAATCCCGACCGTCTGGCCCTCAACCCGCTCCATGGCAAACGGAGTCCACATCCGCGCCGCCTGATCGCGACGCAAACGCGGAATGTCCTTGGCAAAATACAGAATGGCGGCCAGAGCGAATTCGCCTAGCGTCGCGCTGTACACGCCCCTGCCGTTGGTGACGACAACCTCGCTCGCCACCAACTCGGGAAACAGCGTAGCGTCTATTCCCGCAAATCGAAAGTGAAGCCAGCGCAGGCGCTCGCACTTGAGAAACGCCTCGCGCAGCATGTCCCGAGAGCCCGACCAATGCAAAATCGCCGTCACATCCCGCATCGCCCCGGTGGCGGACGCCTCGTACGCCAGCACATGGGGCACATCCGCCAGCATGGCAAACTCTGCCGCTTCCCGCTTCGCAACCACCAGTACTTTGTTGGGATGATCCATCCTTTGATGTTGCCACACCCAAGCAAATCAGCGCGGCCTTATCCAGCAGCACAACGGGAAATCGTTGCGGCTGGGTATGCGCTCAACCTCGCTTCGGCGCCACCAATGCCATCAGCGGCAGCAAAATACACAGCGCGTACAGCACGCCCAGCGTCCAGTTCAACCACCTTTTTCCGGCGTGATTCACCCAGTAGCACAGCAACGCCGAAAGCAGCAGCGCCTGCGGCACAACCTCCAGATAGCCGCGCAACTGACCCGCCATTGGAGTGGTTCTATAGATAAATCCCTCAATCGACCCTGCCGGTGCGGCGAACGTCCCCAGAATGCCGATCCCCACCAGCATCCACGCCATCCGCAGCCATCCATTCCTGCGCCCAAACAACTGCCCCCGGAACAAATAGAACACCGATGCGAACACGACTCCGCGAATCACCTGAAGCGGGGCGCCAAGCGTAACCCAAAGACTGCTGGCCGGGCGCATCCCCGAGTTTGGAGCGTTCAGTACTTTTTCATAGTGCAGGAAGTGGAATGCGAGGGCCCCCATTACCATATAGGTGATGGTGTGGCACACCACGGTCTTGACAGCTAGAGGTAGAAAACGAGGCTGGCGCTCTTCCATAGCATTCTCTCGTTGGTCTTGAAGCGGGTTTTAGAGAGCGGCCCGCTCAATTCAAAAACATCGTCCGGTAGAGCGTGTCGCGCTGCACCGGCTTGAATCCCGCGTCGCGAATCACCCGCCGAAGCTCTTCCTCGGTCGTGCAGTTCGAGGTTCCGGCGGCTTTGACGACGTTCTCTTCCAGCATCACCGACCCGACATCGTTTCCGCCAAACCGAAGCCCCAGTTGCAGAACCTTCAGCCCCTGCGTCACCCAGCTCGACTGCACGTTTTCAATGTTGTCGAGGTACAGCCGCGAAATCGCCAGCACCTTCAGATACTCAACCGCCGTCGCCTCTTCCCATCCGCGCCCGCCCAAGGCCGTGTTGTGCGGCTGAAAGCTCCATGGAATAAACGCCGTGAACCCGCCCGTTTCTTCCTGCAAGCGCCGCACCTGCTCGAAGTGGTTCACGCGCTGCTCCAGCGTCTCGCCCACGCCGAACATCATGGTGGCGGTGGTCCTCATTCCCAATTCATGCGCCGTGCGATGCACCAGCACCCACTCTTCGGTCCCGCACTTCAGCCGCGCAATCCGCCGCCTCACTTCATCATCCAGAATCTCCGCGCCGCCCCCCGGAATTGAATCCAGCCCCGCATCCCGCAGCCGGATAATCGTATCGCGCACCGACAGTTCGCTGTACTCGGCAATGGCCAGAATCTCCGACGCCGAAAAGCAGTGCAGCCAGATCGCCGGAAACCGCTGCTTAATCCCCTTCAGCAGCCGCTCGAACCAATCAATCTTCAAATCCGGATGCAACCCGCCCTGCATCAGCACGCCCGTCCCGCCCATCTCCAGGGTCTCGGCAATCTTCGCGTAGATGGTCTCGAAATCCAGAATGTATCCCTCGCTCGCCATCTTGCCTTTCAGCGGACGATAGAATGCGCAGAACGTGCAGTACTCCGTGCAGAAATTCGTGTAGTTAATGTTGCGGTCGATGATGTAGGTGACCACGCCCTCGGGATGCAGCCTCCGCCGCACCGCGTCCGCCTCCATGCCCAACCCAATCAGGTCGTCGGAGTGGAAAAAGTCCAAAGCCTCTGCGCGCGTAATCGCCATACTCAAATTCTAGAAGAGTTGGATGCGGTTGACCACGCGCGAGCCGAAACTTCCCGCCCCGTCGGCGCTCAATTCAGCCCTCCGCAAAGACGCTCTGCTTGGTTGCCAAACTCGGGAGCGCCTCCAGCAGCGGCGCCAGCAGCTCCGGGGTAACGTTCCCCATGGTCGCAATCTGTCCCCAGCCCCGGCTTAGCAGGTAACCGGACTCGTGCGCGATCTGGTATCCAGCCTCCAGGCATCGATCCACAAATTCCGGGCCTGGCATCATAAACGTCGTGATGTTCGGCGCGGCAATGGATTCCGGCGCGAGCGGATCCATTCCCGCCGCTCGCAAGCTTCGGCGCACCGCTTGACCGAGAGCGCGGTATTCCCGCAGTCGCTCGATTCGCGAATCCGCCGTCGCATAGTTCATCTCCAGCGCCCGGCTCAACGCAAGCAGCAGCGGTGAAGGAACGGTTGTCAGCGGCCCGCGTGTCTCGTACATGCGCAGCAGATCGAAGGTTGGGCAAAGCCTTTTTCCCGCCAGCAGGCTTCTGCATTCCCCGCTCAGATAAACAAACCCCAGCCCCGCGTAAGCGCCAAGCGATTTTCCAGAAACCCCGCTGGCCATCAGCAGATTCCCCGCCGCGCTCGCAATCTCCGCCGCGCCCAGGCTGCTCACGCAATCCAGCGCCACCGCGCAATTGGCCTCTCGCGCCATCCTCAGCAGCCGCACCATGTCGTTCAGCACGCCCGTGCTGGTTTCCAGATGCACCGCCCACACCCATGCCGGTCTGCGGTCCAACGCGTTCTCAAGCGCGCCAAACGGCCATGGTTCTCCCCAGCCGGCCTTGAGTTGCCGGAACCGCAGCCCCGCGCTCACCGCCTGCTCCGCGATCCGCTCTCCAAATTCTCCATTGGAGAGGACCAGGCCTTCCCGCTCCCCGAAAATCGCCTTAAGATTCGCTGCAACGGCATCGTTGGCCAGAGTCCCGGCTCCCGGAAAAATTGTCGATTCCATTCCCTCCATCAGCCCATTCAGCCTGCGCCGGACCTGCTCATAACTCTCTGTGAACGCCGGGGAGCGGTGTGAAACCGGCCCCAATGCCCATGCACGCGCAATCTCTGGATGAATGCACACCGGCCCCGGCATCAGGCTGGTGGGCTCATGTCTCTCCCCCGAACGCCGCCAGTGTCGTTCGTGCAGCCGCACCCGCTCGTTCGCTCCCGCCGCTCGCACGTCAATCGGCATCACCATCGGAACAAAGCTCGCTTCTCCCTCCGGCACCGCCGGCCCCAACGCGGAAAATCCCATCTTCCCGTACATCGGCTCCCTCTCCGCAATGCCCGAAATCAACAGGTGAGAATAACCGTTCTCCACGGCATGTTGATAGACCTGCCACAGCAATCCCGCCAGAACCATCCGGCTCCGGCTGTGCGGCTCAATGGCCAGCAGACGAACTTCCAGCGGCACGGAAAAGCTTCGCAGCATCTCCGGATTCGGCAGCCGCTTGGTCACGGAAAATTCCGGACCGCCGTGCGCCGATATCATTCCGATCACCGTCCGGTCCTGAACAGCCACAAAATACTTGTTTCCGGCATCGAAGCGGTCAACCAGCGTCCCCGACGGGTGAACAGGGTGCTGCGCAATCTCCTCCGCGAAGACGCGGTGGTTCAGCGCGTTGATCTGCTCACGCTCGTTTGCATCCGCAACTTCTCTGAAATCGATTTTCGACATCCAGAATCCGCGCCTTTCCTGGACAGCCGAATTCTACTGCAGCGTCTGCCCGCAATCGTCATAAAAGTGCGTCCGGATGACAAGACCCGGCCTGTTCCGAACAAGACCCAGCCTGTTCCGAATCGGCTGAGGCGAACAACCGCGTCCGCAAATCCTTGCATCCAAGCAGCGAACCTTCGTTTCGTCTCCCCCCAGACCCGTTTCAGGAGCCGCCTGACTATGGAACAGCCTTTGATTTCCCGCGCATTTGTTTCCACTCTATTAGCTTTCGCGCTGGCCGCTTTTCCCGGAACAAGGGCGGCCGCTTCAGCCGGGCCTTCGGGGGCTGCGGCCGCGCAAGCGCAGCCCGCCGGTTCTCCCGATCTGCTCGTCCTCGCCAACGGCGACCGCCTCTCCGGAACGTTTGTTCGCGTCGGGGCCGGCGACCTCACCTTCCACGACGACATCCTGGGCGACATTACGGTTCCCTTGTCGAAAGTCCGCGAGCTGCACACCGCGACGAAGGTCGCCGTCCTGAACAAGGGCTTCTCGTCGCGCCGTGGACAACTCCCCGCCAATGTCCCCGAAGGCAGCGTCGCCATCGCCAACGGCATGATCACCGTCCAGCCCGGCAACAACGCGACCATTCCCGCGATTCCCCTTGCCAACGCGCAATACATCGTCGATGATGCGACCCTCCGCAAGCAGGTCTTCGGACATCCCAGCTTCACTGAGGGCTGGAACGGCGGCGCAACCGTCGGCCTGACCGCGGTGCGGGCCACGCAGAATCAGTTCAGCTTTGCGGGGTCGCTGGCGTTGGTCCGCGTGGTGCCCACCGTAAGCTGGCTCGATCCGCGCAACCGCACCACCCTCGATTACGCGCAGTCCTACGGAAAAATCACCGAGCCCTCCTACACCGCGGCCGATGGAACCCTTGTTCCCTCCACCTCCACCAAGAGTTCCATCCTCCACGTAGGCGCGGAACGCGACCAGTACGTCTCCTCGCGCGCCTATTACCTCGGTACCGTTTCCTTTGACCACAACTACGGCCAGAGCCTCAGTCTTCAGCAGATTTACGGCGGAGGGCTGGGCTACACCGTTCTCAAAACCCCCGTTCAGGAACTGGACGTGAAAGCCGTGGTCCAGTACGAGCGGCAGTCCTTCTCCAACACGCTTCCCCCCACGCCGTCCAGCCAGAACCTCATTGCATCCACGTTCGGCGTCGCGTATCTCCGCAATATCACCAAAGGCATTCTCTTCACCCAGCAACTGCTCTACATCCCCGCCTGGAACAACTTGCATGCGTATTCGTTCAACGAGTCGGACACGCTTTCGCTCCCGGTTTACAAGAATTTCAGCTTCTCGCTCGGCACGCTCGACACCTATCTGAACGATGTGCCGCCGACGTTCCCGCCTGCGCAGCGCAACTCGTTCCAGTTCACAACTGGCGTCACCTATAACATCAAATCGTCCTATTGACGTACCTACCTGGGAACCTCCTTGCGCGCTGAGGCCCTTCGGGGCCTTTTGCGCCTCCATGGTTCGCGTTACCATAAGGAAACACCGCCTTTGGATACCACGATCCGGGCCACCTCAGGGCTTTGCCCGCAAATACTCAAACCAATTGGAGTCAGAATTCCCTCATGATTCTGGTGCGACGGCTGTTCTATTTGCAATTTGTCCTTTTGCCCGCTTTTCTACTGATTTCCGCACGACCCGCGGCGGCCTCAGACACCCTGCTCGGAGGGCATTCCAGCGCGCCCCACGTTAAAAAAGGCCCGCCCCCCGACACCATCGTCTTCTCCAACGGCGACCGCCTTTCCGGAACCCTTGTCCGTGAAGTCGGCGGCACCGTCACCTTCCACAGCGAAATCGTCGGCGACATCGACGTTCCCTGGTCCAAAATCGAGGAGCTGCACACCAAATCCAAATTGGCCGTCCTCAACAAGAGCTTCACCGCCCGTCACGGCCTGGTTCCCGCCCGTGTGCCTGTAGGGACCCTCACCGTCGCCGACGGCCTCATCACCGTGCAGCCCGACAACAAGGCCGCCCTCGCGCCCATCCCCGTCAAGAACGCGCAGTACATCATCGATGAAACCACCCTGCGCAAGGAAATCCTCGGACACCCCGGGTTCTTCGCCGGATGGAACGGCTCCATGACCGCCGGCGCCACCGTGGTCGCTGCCACCCAAAAGCAGTACACCTTCAGCGGAGCCATCGCCCTGGCCCGCGTCGCACCCACCGTTTCCTGGCTCAACCCCAGCAACCGCACCACCATTGATTTCACCGGTTCCTATGGAAAAATCACCCAGCCCGCCTACTTCTCTGAGGGCGTCGTCTACCCCGCCACCAACAGCAAGAGCGCCATCTATCACGCCGCCGCCGAGCGCGACCAGTACTTTTCGCCCCGGGGGTATTTCCTCGCCCAGACCGCCTTCGACCACAACTACAGTCAGGGACTCGACCTCCAGCAGGTCTATGGCGCCGGCATCGGCTACACCGTTCTCAAGCAGCCTAAGCAGGAGCTCGACTTCAAGGCCACCATGCAGTACGAGAAACAGGATTTCATCAACGCCAGCGACGGAACCAACCAGAACCTCGTTGGCTCCACCTTCGCCGGAGCCTACGTCCTGCACCTCTTCCGCGGACTCCTCTTCAACCAGCAGATTGCTTATCTTCCCGCTTATAACAACGTCCGCGCCTACTCCGCCACGGAGTCCAACACTCTCGCGATCCCCTTCTACAAAAGCCTCAGTTTCTCTGTCGGCACCCAGGACAGTTACCTCAACGACCCGCCCCCCGCCGTCCCGCCGACGCTGCGAAACTCCTTCCAGTTCATCTTCGGCGCAACCTACGGCTTCAAATCAAAGTATTAAAAGGAGAAGCCCATGCTGCGAACCCACAACAATTTCACAAAGATCGTGTTTCCTCTCACCATGAAGCCAACAGGAAAAACCCACCCCCAATTCCTCCGCCGTGGCGTCTTCGCGCTGGTCTCCGCGGCCCTACTACTTCCTTTGCTGGCGTTCGCGCCCAGAGCCGAGGCCCAGGTCTCTTTCAACGTCCAGATCGGCGTCCCGCCAGTTTGCCCTTACGGCTATTACGAGTACGCGCCCTACTCCTGCGCCCCTCCGGGCTTTTACGGTCCTGGCTACTTCTATAACGGAATCTTCATCGGCGTCGGACCCTGGTCCCACTGGGGCTATGCCCACGGCTGGGGACCCCATCGTTTCTACCGCCCCGGCGGCGGCCGCTACTACCCCGGATACTGGCGCCG
>JBAUHD010000422.1:0-17179 GCA_049680085.1 Acidobacteriaceae bacterium | reverse complement strand
GCTTGGGTTTATACTAACTTTGTGGGATCGCTCAGACTTGATGGCATCCGGTTCGTTGTTTACTCGAACGATCATCCTCCGCGCCATGTCCATGGATTTCTCGGCGAGACGGAAGTGATTTTGGATTTTCGGGCTGATGGAACCGTGGCGCTGGCGGAGCGCAGGGATGCTGTTCGTCCGGCGGATGCCAAGCGATCGGATGTGAGGAAAATTCTGAATGGCGCGGCATCGCACTTCGAGGAGCTTGCGGCATTGTGGAGGAGCATTCATGGCGGCGCATAAGGTGATTACTTCCGACGAGGAGATTGACAGGGCGATTGAGCGGGGGGCGAGCCTGCGGGACGAGCCGCGTGTCGTGAAGGTGGAGTACAGGCCGGGGCGTGGGTTGAATCTGCTGGTTCTTTCTCTGAGCGATGGACACCGGCACGTGGTTCCGGTGGAAGATGTTGAGGGGTTGAAGTCGGCCACGCGGGAAGAGATTAACGAAGTGGGGATTCTGGGTAGGGGAACGGGGCTGCATTGGCCGGCTCTTGATTTGGACCTGTATGTACCCGATCTTTTGCTGGGCATCTACGGAACCCGGCGCTGGATGGCGGAGATGGGCAGGCGAGGAGGCGCGGCGAGGAGCGCAGCGAAACGGAAAGCCTCACGCGCGAATGGGTTGAGGGGCGGAAGGCCGAAGAAGGCGCTGGCGAGTTAGAGCCAATCCCACATCGATGTACCCAAGGATAAACCTTGTCATCCCGACCGAAGTTCGCGAAGCGAACGCAGCGGAGGGACCCGCACTTTCCTTTCTTGGGTACACGAACACTGGAATGGCTTCAGCGATTTTATTCCGCGCGCAAAGCCTCGACCGGATTCACGTGCGCGGCACGGCGCGCGGGCAGATAAGCAGCGGCGGCTCCGGCGACGAGAAGGACTAGGGCAACGGCGGCCAGCGTCCATGCGTCGTGCGCTTTGACTCCGAAAAGATAACTGCGGATGAAGCGCGTGGAGGCAAAGGCCAGCGCGAGTCCGAGTGCGACTCCGGTGAGAACGAGCACGCCGGCCTGGCGGAGGATGAGCCAGAGGACGTCTCCGCGCTGCGCGCCGAGGGCGAAGCGCACGCCCATTTCGCGGGTGCGCTGGCTGACCACGTAGGCCAGCAGGCCATAGAGCCCGGCAATGCAGAGCAGCAGGGCCGAGGCGGCAAAGCTTTCCAGCAGATGCGCGGCGAGCCGCTGGCTGCCGTAGGAGTCTTCAACGATCTGGTCCATGGTGGTGATGTTGGAGTTGGCCAACTCAGGGCTAGCCTGACGCAATGCGGCGCGCAATTCGGGGATCGCCTGCGCGAGCGGCTGACGAGTACGGACGGCGAGGTCCATGGCAATGGCTTCGATGTTCGTATATAGCCCGGCGGTGGGCGTAATCTGCGCCAGGTCCACGTCAATTTCAGGGGTCGAAGGTTTGCCGATGCCGTCCTGATGAATATCATCAAGAATGCCTACGATGGTGGCAGGCTCTTTGTCTTTCCGATCAAGTTTCACCAGCTTCATGCCGATCACCTTATTTAAGTCCTGCTGGTGCGGCGCGTATTCGCGGGCAAACGCGCGGTTGACCACCACAACCGGCTCAGTCGATGCCGTGTCCTGGGCATTGAAGTAGCGGCCTTTTAGCATCTGAAAGCCGAAGACCTGTTGCAGGTCGGGTGTGACTCCCTTGAGGTCGCCTGATATCCACGTGCCGACGTGATTTTTATTGTTGGAGAGCATCATCATCATGGAGAATGTGTGGCCGAGCGGAACCTGGCTCATCAACCCGGCGGAGTCGATGCCGGGCAGGTGTTTCACCCGTTCCAGCAGCGGCTCGTAGACCTCCGTGGTGGCATTGATTTTGGCGAAGCGGTAGGTGGGAATTTCGAGATTGGCCACGATGATGTGGTCCGTACGGAAGCCGAGCGGGACGTGGCTGAGCGCGTAAAGGGTACGCAGCATGAGGCCGCAAGCGGCCAGCAGCGTGAGGGACATGGCGATTTCCGCAATGACCAGCCCGCCGCGCAGATGGTTATGGCGACGGCTGGTTCCGCTTTGCTGGCCGCCCTGCTTCAGGGCGGGTTCAATGGGAGAGTGGGAAGCGAGCCATGCCGGCCACGCGGCGGCAAGCACAGCGGAAATGAGCGTAAGCGCGACAAGCGCGGCGAGCACCGGCAGGTTGGGCCGGGCAGGCACGTTTACCCACAGAGTTCGCAGCAGCGCGCGATGGAAGAGAGCGATGACGCCTGCGGCCATGGCGGCCCCCAGCAGCGCGGCCGTGCCGCTGAGGATGCAGCTTTCCACGATCAACTGCTGCGTCAGCCGCCAACGACTTGCTCCCAGCGCGCCGCGCATGGCCATTTCGCGCTGGCGGGCAATGGCCCGGGCCAGCAGCAGGTTGGTGGAGTTGACGCAGGCGATGAGCCACAGCAGCAGCGCGGCAGAGAGCAGAGCGTAGAGCGCGCGCCGGGTGGACTTGTCAACAAGAGTGGCGGCGTACTGGGTGACGCGCAGATGAAGCGCGGTTTTCTGATCATCGGAATTCGTATAACTTTGCGCGATGTGCGTTTGCAGCGTGCTGAGCTCGGCCTGCGCGGCGGCGGGCGTTACTCCGGGGCGCAGGCGGGCGATCACGTAATAACGCGGCGTGTTGTTGTTCCGCAGCTTATCGGCAGCCGTGAGAATGTGCGGCGCGTATACCTCGATGCCTGGAGAGGATCCGGGGAATACGAATCCGCGCGGCATGACGCCGGTGACGGCGTAGGGCTTGCCATTCACCTGTACCGTCTTGCCAATAATCTTGGGGTCGGCGGCGAAGACGGTGCGCCAGGCGATGTCGCTGAGGACCGCGGTGTGGGCGTCGGCGTTCGCGCCGGTCGGCAGGCCGGGGCCGAATTGCGGCTGGACTCCGAGGACCTTGAAGAAGTCCGATCCGACGTAGAGGAGCGAGGCCTCGGCGGAGGTGGTCCCGTTGCCAAGAAAGCTGCGACCGGTGTTGGAGTCGTAGCGGGCGATGCCGTCGAAGCAGTGGGACTGGGTTCGCCATACGGCCATATCCGGGTAAGGCACAAGCGCATCCCCGTTAGCTCCTTCAAAGATTGTGACCAAACGCGAGACGTGCGGATAAGGCAGCGGGCGAAACAGGACGTGATCGACCACCGTGAACATGGTCGTGGCGGCGGCGATGCCCAGGGCCAGCGTTCCGACGACAGCGGCGGCGAAGCCGGGAGACTTGCGCATCTGGCGCAGGGCGTAGCGCGCGTCCTGCAGGAGACGTTCGAGCCAGAGCCAGCCCCATGATTCGCGGGTGCGGTCTTTGGCGAGCGCGATATTGCCGAATTCGCGGCGGGCCTCATGCCGCGCGGCATCGGGATCGGTCCCTTGCTCGCGTTTGTCGGCGGCGGCAAGCGCGAGGTGCGCGGCGATCTCCTCGTCGAGATCAGACTTGCGGCGTTCGGGACGGAAGAGTTTTGAGAAGCGCACGGCGGTCAGCTCTCCGGTTGCGGGTTCAGGACGCCGCCGATGGCCGAGACCATGGCTTCCCATTTGCCTCGGCTGTGGGCGAGTTGCTTTCGGCCCTGCGCGGTGAGCCGGTAGAACTTGGCCCGCTGATTCTGGCCGGTGGTGCCCCACGCGCTGGCGATCCAGCGCTGCCGCTCCATGCGGTGCAGTGCGGGGTAGAGTGAGCCGGTCTCCACCTGGAGTACCTCGCCGGAGCGGGCGCGAATGGCCTGGGTGATGGCGTATCCGTGCTGCGGGCCCCAGCGGAGGGTTTCGAGGACGAGGAGATCGAGCGTGCCTTGCAGAAGGTCGATTTTATCGGCGGGAGCCATGATGGAGACACTCTACATCCGTAGGATGTAGAGTGTCTACTGGCCAAATGGCGAACCGCAGATCCTTCGACTTCATGCGCCGCGCGATGCGCGACGCATTTCGCTCAGGATGACATCGGTTAATTAATGTTGCAGTGCGGCGCGGCTGGTGGCCTGGATTTGGATGTAGACGTTGACCAGAGTGAGCGCGGCGGGCGTGACTCCGGGGATGCGGCTGGCCTGGCCGAGGGTGGCGGGGCGCACGCGGGTGAATTTTTCCTGCATCTCGCGCGAGAGGCCGCTGACCGCCTTGTAGTCGAACCATTCGGGGATGGTTCGCTGCTCGGCCTTCTTCAGCTTTTCAATCGACTTCTTCTGCTGGTCGAGATAGCCGGCGTACTTGATTTCGGTCTCCACGGACTTGAGTTCGTTCCGCTGGGAGGAACGAATAGGGCCCAGGGCCCAGGGCTCAGGGCTCAGGAGCCATTCCGCGAACAGGGCGGCATCTTCCAGCGTGCGGAGTTCTTCGCGAATGAGCGGGTAAAGCGCCTCAATCGTGACTTCGGGCCGCTTGAGGACCTGCGCGTAGGTCTGGCCTTGAACGTTGCCGAGCGCCGTGGCTTCGGGCAGCAGGCGGGCAAGTTTTTCCGGATTGACCTTCCGCGTCGCCAGCAACTTTTCGAGCGCGACGGCGCGCGCCTGCTTCGCTTCATAGTCGGCCCATGCCTCGTCGCTGATGAGGGCCAGGCGGCGTCCGTGGGGCGTGAGGCGACGGTCGGCGTTGTCGATGCGAAGGTGCAGGCGGAACTCGGCACGCGAGGTGAACATGCGATAAGGCTCGTTGGTGCCCTTGCTGATGAGGTCGTCGATCAGGATTCCGGTGTAGGCTTCCGTCCGGTCCAGAGTGAACGGCTCGCGGCCCTGCACGAACAGAGCGGCGTTGATTCCCGCCATCAGACCCTGGCAGGCTGCCTCTTCGTAGCCCGAGGTCCCGTTGATCTGGCCGGCAAGATAAAGTCCGGTGAACTTCTTGAGGCGCAGCGAGCGGTCGAGTTCCGTGGGGTCGATGGCGTCGTACTCGATGGCGTAGCCGGGGCGCAGCATCTCGGCGTTTTCTAGGCCGGGGATCGAGTGCACAATCTCCGCCTGCACCTCCATGGGCAGCGACGTGGACATGCCGTTGACATAAACCTCGTGCGTGTTGAGGCCCTCGGGTTCGAGGAAGAACTGATGCTGCGACTTGTCTGGAAACTTCACCACCTTGTCTTCAATCGAAGGACAGTAGCGCGGGCCGATGGCCTCAATTTGCCCCGAATACATGGGCGAGCGGTGGACGTTTTCGCGGATAATGCGCAGCGTTTCCGGCGTGGTGTAGGCGATGTGGCAGGAAATCTGCCGCTGCGAAATTTGCTTGGTGCGGAAGCTGAATGGAGTTGGGTCGGCGTCTCCCGGCTGCTCCTCAAAGCGGCTCCAGTCGATGCTGCGGCCATCGAGGCGCGGCGGGGTTCCGGTCTTCAGGCGGCAGCCGCGCAGGCCCAGTCGCTTGAGGGCTTCGCCGAGCAGGATGGCCGGCGGTTCGCCGCTGCGTCCCGCGGGATAGCGCTCTTCTCCGCAGTGAATGAGGCCGTTGAGGAACGTCCCAGTGGTGATGATGGTGGCGCGGGCGTGGATGATGCGGCCGTCGCGGAGCTTGATGCCCGTGACGCAGCCATCCTCGATGACGACATCCACAACTTCGGCCTGCTTGATGTAGAGATTCGCCTGCGACTCCAGCACCTCGCGCATCTTCACGCGGTACTGCTGCTTGTCGCATTGCGCGCGAGGCGACCAGACGGCGGGGCCGCGCGAGGTGTTGAGCAGGCGGAACTGGATGCCTACGGCGTCGGCGACCTCGCCCATGATTCCGCCCAGCGCGTCCACTTCGCGGACAAGATGGCCCTTCGCGATTCCGCCAATCGCCGGGTTGCAGGACATTTGCGCAATCAGGTCGAGATTCAGCGTGAACAGAGCGGTGCGCAGTCCCATGCGCGCGGAAGCCATGGCCGCTTCGCAGCCGGCGTGTCCCGCGCCCACAATGACCACATCGTACTGCTCGGTAAAAGGCATCCCTTCTATTTTAGCGAACAGGGCTCAGGACTCAGGCGGGATGCCGGTTTCAATCATCTTGTCCGGCTGGGAGTTGTATATCTCCTCCACGCGGTCGAGTGTGTCGATTTCGCTCACCGGCTTGTCGTCGCGGATGCGAACAATGCGCGGGAACCTCAGCGCGAATCCGCTGTTGTGGCGGCTGGAGCGCATTACGTTGTTGAAGGCGACCTCCAGCACTTTGAGCGGCTCGACGGTACGAAAGCTGCCATACACTTCGAGCGTGTGCTGGTGAAAGAACGCGGTCAGCTCGGTAATTTCGGCGTCGGTGAGGCCGGAGTAGGCTTTGCCCACATTCCTGAGCGTGTCTCCGTCACGCACCGCGAAGGTGTAGTCGCTGAGCACGCCGGCGCGTTTGCCGTGGCCGAACTCGACCCCGGTCACCACCACGTCCAGCGTAGCCAACTCGCGTTTCAGCTTCAGCCACGCCAGGCCGCGCCGCCCAGGCTGATACGTGCTCGCAAGGTCCTTGAGCATCACGCCTTCGTTGCCGCGCTGCCGCGCTTCCGTATAGGCCCCCTCAAGCTGCGGCTCGCTCTGCAAGTGCACGGCGGGCGACAGCTTGAGGCGTGGAAAGGCGGGAGCCGCACTCTCCGCAAAAAGCAATGCCTGTTCGCGTTCGCCGGCGATGGTCTCCGGCGTATGGCGCGCCGCAATCGCTTCGAGTTGCGCACGTCGCTTGTGCAGAGGCTGCTCCAGGAGCAATTCGCCGCGGTATAGAACGTCAAAGGCCATGTAGAGGACCGGCGTCTGCTCAAGCATTGCAGCGGAAACCTGTTTGCGCCCGATGCGCGGCTGGAGCGCGGAGAAGGGAAGCGCGCGGCCTTCCAACGCATTCCACGCGAGAATTTCGCCGTCCAGAATCACTGGCTCATCGAAGTGTGAGAATGCCTCCCGCAATTCGGGAAAGCTCGCGCCGATGTCTTCGCGGTTACGCGAGAAAAGCTCCACGCGCTCCGGCTGCTCCTGGTCGCCGCAGTGGATCTGCGCCCGGATGCCGTCGTATTTGTCTTCAAGAACAGCCTGGCGCAGCGGCGAATCCCCGATTCCGGTTTCTTCGCGGAAGCGCTCGACGGCTTTGCCCACGCTTTCGACGGGGCTGGCAAGCATGAAGCCGAGCGGGTGAAAAAGCTTCATGGCCGCCTCGGCGAGCCGTCCCTCGGCGGCCAACGCAACCACAGCCGCAAGGTCGCCCTGCAGCATCACGGCGCGCCGGACGGCGGTGGTTTCCGCCGCGTATGCGTCGGCGATAGCCTCTTCGACCAGGCTCTGCTTGACCCCGGTTCGCATGTCTCCCGAGATCAGCTTGATGAGGTATTTGGCTTCGACGGGCGCGGTTCGATGCAGAAGTTCGAGCAGGATGGGAAGTTTGGCGGCAGGCCCCCGGGCGGAGGCGAGGGTTGCGAACGCTTGCTCGATGTCGTCGAAGGTGAGGGGCGGCCCGGAGGGCTTGCGGTCCGCCAGCAGGTCGCGCGCTGCGGCGCCGAGGTCCCCGTGCCGGCGATAGGCGGCGTGCATGGCTTCGCTGTTCGCATGGCTTGCCGCGGCCAGCGCCTTGGATAGAAGCGCGCCGCCCACATTGAGCGTCCGGCGGTCGGTTTCAGCAAACGGCGTTCCGGAAAGATAAAGCGCCGCGAGAGCGGCATCGTGGACGGCCAGCCCGCGCAAATAATCCGCGATCAAGGCCCGCTTCTCAAGCTTCTTCGTGGTGGCGGCCAGCGCCTCGCACAGCGTCGCGAATTCGAGCAAGCGAGCGGACATCCACCGTTTCTCCGTCTCTATAGAGGCTCGCGGCGAATCCAGTTCGAGGGCTGCCGCATCGAAAAAGCATTACAATAAACATGATTATGCGGCATCAGCGTCTTCTTCGCGCCCTTCTTTAGCGGCCCTCGCCGCCATCGCCGCTTTGCTTCAAAATTTCCCATCCATTTCAGAAAATCAGACCGCGTGAAGCGCGTCGTGAAGGAACCCAATGTTTGAGCGTCTGGAACAGATTGAAGCCCGCTATGAAGATTTAGGACGGCAGTTGGCCGACGCCGCGGTGCTTGCCGATCAACAAAAGTATCAGAAAATCGCCAAGCAACACCGCGATCTTGAGGACGTGGTGGAGAAGTTCCGTGAATATCGCAGCGTGGTCAACGGCATCGCCGATGCGCGCGCGATGCTGCAGGAGAGTGATGCGGAGATTCGCGAGATGGCCGCGCAGGAGCTTGCGGAACTGGAGGCGCGGCAGCCGGGAATTGAAGAAGAACTAAAGCTGCGGTTGCTGCCCAAGGACCCCAACGATGAGAAAAACGTGGTCGTCGAAATTCGCGCCGGCACGGGCGGCGACGAGGCCTCGCTGTTTGCGGCGGAGGTCTTCCGAATGTATTCGCGGTACGCCGAGCTGCGCCGCTGGAAGGTGGAAGTGCTTTCCAGTTCGGAGTCATCCGTGGGCGGGCTGAAGGAAGTGATCGCCATTATTGAAGGCGACCGTGTTTACTCGCAACTGAAATATGAGAGCGGCGTGCATCGCGTGCAGAGGGTTCCGGCCACGGAGACGCAGGGCCGGGTGCATACCTCGGCCGTGACCGTGGCGGTGTTGCCGGAAGCCGAGGAAGTCGACGTAAAGATTGAGGCGAAGGACCTGCGCATCGACACCTTCTGTTCGTCAGGGCCGGGCGGACAGTCGGTGAACACGACCTACTCGGCGGTCCGCATCACGCACCTGCCAACCAATACGGTGGTGAGCTGCCAGGACGAGAAGTCGCAAATCAAAAATCGCGAAAAAGGAATGCGAGTGCTGCGCTCGCGGCTGTACGAAAAGGAAATGGAAAAACAGCAACAGGCGCAGGCGAAAGAGCGCAAGCAGCAGGTGGGTTCGGGCGACCGCAGCGAGAAGATCCGGACCTATAACTTTCCGCAGAATCGGCTCACGGATCACCGCATCGGCCTCACGCTGCATCAATTGACGGAAGCGATGGACGGCAAGATTCAGCCGGTGGTCGACGCGCTGGTTACCCACTTCAACTCGGAGCGCCTGAAGGCGGAAGCGGAACCCGCGGCCTGATCCCGGCCGGGGGATGCCCCGTCATTCTCCGGGTCTTTCCCAGAGCATCGCGTCGAAGTCGTGGGTGATTTGGAAATTCGTCCGGCGATACAGTGAAACGGCATTATCGTTTCCGGCGGTGACGGTCAGTGTAAGGGCGCGAAAGCCCTGCTGTTTCAGGTTCGCGGCGCAGTCCTCAAGCAGCAGACGGCCGAGCCCGCGGCCCCGGTCGCGCTGATCCACGCAGACCTGGGTAACGTGGGCCACGTCTTCGCGTACGCGCGAGCAGAGAATCAACCCCGCGAACTCGTTTCCCCCCTTGCGCACCAGCACGCGCGAGGAAGCGCCATCGAAGTATCCGCAGCCGGGGAAGCGCACGATATTATGCAGGAACCGCAGCGAGCCGGAGACGGAGCGGTACTGATCGTTGATGTAGCTGTCAAGGTGGCCGCCGTAGGCGGTGGAGATGAGCCGCGCCGCCGGGTTGAAGTCGTCTTCCCTCCACGCGCGCATTTCAAGGTCGGCCGGCAGCATTGCGGAGGACGGAGGCTGCTCCCCCAAAAGATCGCGGCGCATGAACAGCCGCTGGTGGATTCCGAAGCCCGCCGCCTGAAAGGGCGCAGCCAGCTCCCCATGCGGGTGGAGCAGCAGTTGCGATTCGATGCGGTCCACTCCGGGTGAGTTCTGGAGCATCTCGATCAGGCAGATCAGGAGCTTCTCCCCGACCTCTGTGCTGGTTGATTCGACGTGCTGCGGCACGATGGCGAACACGTCACCGATCACTGCCTTGCGGTCCTCGTAGACGCAAAAGACATATCCCGAGATGCGTCCATTTTCGACCGCGACGTAGCCGGGCAGGATGCGGGAGTCGAGGTATTGCAGCAACAGATTTGCGGAAGGGCGGTAGTCCCATTCGAGCCTCTGGCTCCAGACGCGAGCCTCGGTCTCGAGCAGCGGTCGCAGGCTGGCCGCGGAGAAGTGGCGGAGATCGAGAATCTCAAGCTGCAGGGCGGAGGTCATCGCATTTCTTCTATTCCGTTCCGTGACTGCCGTTACCTTCAGAGGCTGCTTCGAGCGTTGCGGAGTTCATGGCGCGCTCGATTGAGCGGCGGCAACTGAGTAAATAACGAGGTCCTGAGCAGGATACGCGAAGAGCGGATCGTATGTCCTGCCTTTCAGTATTTGACTCAATCTGCCAATGGAAGTCTCACGCACGACCAGGATGTGCTTCTGGTCGGGGATCCCGTCGCGGCTGTAATCGTCTACCTTCTTCTCGCGGTAGAAGGAGAGCCCGAATTCCATATCGCGGCGGACATCGAAGACGGCAATGGGCTCGCCGGGAGTCGTGATCTTGGCAAGGATCTCCGAAAGCGGCCGCGCCGAGTAGGTCATATCAATCAACGCGATGTTGCGCTTGGTCCCGGAGGCCGCGGGGATTCCGAGAATCGGCCCGATGCCGAACAGGAACAGCAGCATGATGATCATCGGTGTCATGGTGGCGATGCGCAAACGCTTGAGACCGAAGCGGTAAACAACAATGAGGATAAAGATGGTGGCGGCGAAGCCGGTCATGCCTCCGGCAAGGATGGCGTTGGTCGGCGGAATCGTCTCCGGATGCTGCAAATGCAGAGGGAGCAGCACTACGAACATGATGAGCAGGCCGGTGAGCACGGCGTGCAGGATGAGCAGCCAGGGTTTGAGTCCCCGCCCACGCTCGCGCAGCCGGTTGAGATAGTCTCCGGCGAGAATGGTGAGCGGCGGCACCGACGGCAGAATGTAGCCGGGCAGCTTCGATTGCGAGAAGGAGAAGAAGACGATGGGAATGAGCGCCCAGAGAACAAGAAATTCGGGGAAAGCGTCTCCGGCGCGAAAGGTTCCGACGTAACGGATCTTGGCGCGCCGGACGCTCCACTCCGCGATGGATTGTTTAATGCCGTCGACCAGGGCGGCAATGGCGATCACCGCCCAGGGCGTGATCGCGAGCAGCGCAATCGGAATGTAGTACCAGAAGTCCTGCTCGTGGTGGAAGCGATCCGTGGCGAAGCGCTCCAGGTTGTGCTGGAGGAAGAATGCTTTGAAGAAGCCGGGGTTGCGTATCTGCACCTCGATGAACCAGGGCAGAACCATCGCGAAATAGAGGCCGATGCCCGGCCACCAGATGGTTCGCCGGAAGATGGACCACTCGCGGCGCAACGCGGCGAAGACGATAAGAATGACGAGCGCGAGAAAGGGTGCGACCGGGCCCTTGGCCAGCGTGGCCGCGCCTCCGAAGAAGTAAAGATCGAAGAGCCAGAACTTGCTGTCTGTCTCGTACCAGGCATACCAGCCGAGCATTCCGATGCAAAACGGCGCGGCCAGCTGCATATCGGTCGAAGCGCCGCGGGCGAAGGCGAGGATCCCGACGCAGGAAGCGGTGATGAGCGCGGCGTCGAGCTGGCCTCCGCGGCGGAAGCGGCGGATATGCAGATAGATCATGACGACGAGGACAAACGCGAAGCTCGCCGAAGGCAGGCGCGCGGTCCAGTCGTGAATGCCGAACTCACGATAGGAAACGATCGCCCGCCAGTAGTAGAGCGCGGGCTTCTCCAGCCACGGCTTGCCCCACAGGTAGGGAGTGATGAAGTCGCGACGCTGGAGCATTTCGCGCGCCACCTGCGCGTAGCGCGGCTCGTCAGCGCCGACCAGCCCCAGGCCGGCTCCGCCGAAAATGGGGACGAGTCCGTAGAAAAGAAAGAACGCAGTGAGGATAAAGAGCGTTGCGGCCTCAAGCGCCGTTCCCAGTGCCGGAAAGCGCGTGGACAGCGTGGTTGGGTTGTAGCGCAACGCTCTGATTCTGGAAGGAATGCCCACGTCGAAAAATCGTACCGGAATCTAGGCTAACAGATGATCCGCAGGCAGTGAAAAAGCGGGCGGCCAGGCGCGGCCATGAACAAGCGCCGGCGAGTGCAACCGGGTTCAGAAATTGGCGGCCGCATAACGCTGCCTGCGGATCATCTCAGCGCGTGTGTTTGCTTCGCTAACCACCAGCCGCCCTTTCGCTCAGTGCGAGTTGAATGCACTCGCGCAGCGCCTTGAGTATGCAATCCGTGGCTACGGGCAGTGGCCCATCCAGCGTGCAGCCGCTGGCGTGGCTGTGGCCGCCCCCGCCGAACCGCTCCGCGACGCGGGCCACGTTGAGGGCTCCTTTGCTGCGCAGGGAAAGGCGCACGCGGTGGTTGCTCAACTCGCGCATGAAGACCGCGGCCTCCACGCCCGCGATGCCGATGGCGTAGTTCACCAGCCCCTCGCAGTCCTCTTCGGCGGCGGAGGCCAGCAGCACGTCTTCATACGTGATCCACATCCAGGCCAGCCGTCCCTGGCGACGCAGGTTCGAGAGCGCCGCGCCCAGCAGCCGCATCTTCGACGTTGGATTGGAAAAGTAGGTGTGCTGCGCGAGGCAGGCGGGGTCGGCTCCGTGGCGAACCAGGTCGGCGGCGATTTCAAAAGTGTGGGCGTCGGTGCCCGCATAGCAGAAGGAGCCGGTGTCGGTGAGCACAGCCGTGTAGAGACAGCTCGCCATCTCCGGCGTCACGCTCACTCCGGCGGCCGTGGCCAGCTTGTAAATCATGGCGGCGACGGCGCAGGCGTCGTTTTCAATCCAATTGATGTTGCCGAAAGTTTTGCCGCTGAAATGGTGGTCGATGTTGACGATGAACCGGCCTTCCAGGCCCGCAAGCCCGGTGCGCTCCAGCCCGTCGCATTCCAGCAGAATCACGGTGTCGTAGTGGCCGTCGACCCGCTCCAACTGCCGAATGGCGCCGGCGTCGGGCAGGCTGCGGTAAATGAGCGGAACCACATCGCGCGAAACCATGTCCACGTGCTTGCCGAGCTGCCGCAGCATGTTGCCGCAGGCCAAAATCGAGCCAACCGCGTCGCCATCGGGCCGGGCGTGCGCGGCCACAAGGAACCGGCGGCCATGTTCAATGGCTTCGAGCACTGCGCGCATATCGTTCGGCTGCTGCATAAGGTTCAGGTTTCTTTACTGCGGCGGCTCTTTGCGGCGCTTGCGCTGGCGGCCCAGCAGGACGTCGATGCGGGCCTTCATCTTTTCCGAGCGGTCGATGTGGAAGGTGAGGTCGGGAACGTGGCGCACGCCCATGCGCTCCAGCAGCTCGTGGTGGATGTAGCCGCGCGCGGCCATCAGCCCGTCCAGCGTGTCCGCTTCTTCCTTCTCGCCGCCATCGACGGCAACGTAAATGACGGCGGATTTTCCGCCTGGATTCAGCAGCACCTGCGTGACGCAGGCAAAGCTGATGCGCGGGTCGGAAAGCTCTCCCACCATCATGGTGCTGATTTCTTCGCGCAGCGTTTCCGCAACGCGGTCTCGATGATACTGACGTGCCCTGGGCTCCGGCATCTTGTATTTTCCTTAGGGTTGAACCTTTGAGGATACCAGAAGTTCGGCTAAAAGGCGGGTAGCTAAAAAGCGGGTAGCTGGTAAGGCGGGTGGCTGATAAAGCGGGACGCTAAGAACCGGTTGGCCAGGGATGAAGAGCGCGACATGTAAAGTCAAAGTCTTTCGCTACCCGCTTTATCAGCCACCCGCTTTTTAGCCACCCGATTCTTAGCTGCCCGCTTCAACAGCCTCTTCAGCCTTCTTCCACAAACTCCCACCAGATATCCGCGACCCGCGCTCCCAGATCCTCAACGATCCGGTTGGCCGCTTGTTCCACCTGCCGCATCTGGCCCGACAAGTAATCCCGCGAGGCGGAGATCGCGACAATGCCAAGCGTAGCCGACTGCCAGGTCACGGCTTCGTCCAACTCGGCAATGGAAATATTGAAACCATGCGCCAGCTTCTCTTTCAGGCTGCGCACCACCTGGCGGCGGTCCTTGAGCGAGCGCGCGTGCTCAATGCGCAGCTCAATGGTCATGGAGGCAATGGGCATTCCCTTATGGTATTCAGCCGCGCAGATGAACTCCAGGCCCAAATACGCCGATGAAGATCGCCGCCAGAACCGCCCCCACTGCAATCCACGCATAACTGCGCCCGACCACGGCCCGTTCGCCGGGCTGAACCCGTTTGGGTATGTAGTAGCGAAGCCACAGGAGCCCGCAGTTGCCTCCGGCGGTCGCGGCCAGCGCGGATAAGAAGACATACTGCCACCCAATCGGATTCAACAATCCGGCAACGCCATCGATGATCAACGCGGCAAAGTAGGGAAGCCACGTCAGGCGGCGAAAGCGGCGCGCGTCGTCGGCGGCAACGCCCATATAGCGGACCAGGCTGCTGCCCACCAGCACGATGGCTCCGTAATACGACGCGACACCGAGGACCACCAGCCCAGCACGCAGCAAGCCATGCGGGCGCAGCCCCTCGATCACTCCGGCCCAGTCGCCAAAGTTGCTGACTCCGGAAAAGAAGAAGTACCCGGTGCCCGCGAGCAGGTTGAAGGTCATGCTGATGAGCAGAAAGAAGCGCAGCGCAGGCCGCGCATGTTTGGCCGCGCGCAGCAGCAGCCAGAAGACCCCTGCCGCAACAAGATTGACGAGCGTGCCGCCGGCAAGCACCAGGCGGCTATCGGGCACGCTGACCCACGCCAGCGACGTCAGCGTGCCCGAGGCGTGCAGCGTGGCAATGGCCACGGCCGCGTGGCCCAGCCCTTCGTGCAGCATGGTGGACAGCATGATCGCAATCGCACTGATGGCGCAAAGGGTGGCCACGTCATCGAGGGCGGAGTCTGTGGCCGGGGTGAGTCGGGTTTCGGGCGACGGCAGCGGATTGTCCATGCCATCCAGAATGGGCGCGACGGATGGCGGAGACAAGTGAGAAATGTCATGCTTTTCATGTGAAGATGGCATACGCCGCTTGCTATACTTCCGCGACGCGCGTTTCCGGAGTCCCGATGACAACTGAAGCAGCGACCCTGCCCGCCGAACAAGTCGATGCGCCGCGCAAAGCCGGTAAGAATTGGAGCCTCGTCTCCCGCATCAGCTTCCGCTTCGCCTTCTGCTATTGGCTGCTGTACTGCCTGCCGGAACAGGGACGTCAGTCGCTGATGGGTCTTATCCCCGGCGCATACTTCATCAATCGCCCCTATGTAGGGGTGTGGCACAAGTTCACGCCATGGGTAGCGCGGCACTTCTTTCACCTCAGCGGAACTCGAATCACGTATGTCCCGACCGGCAGCGGCGACACGACACTTGATTATGTCCAGAACTTTTTATTCGTAGCGCTTGCTGTTTTGGCGGCATTGGTCTGGTCGCTGCTGGATAGAAAACGTGAGCAGTATGGCACGCTTTATGTGTGGTTGCGCATTCTTCTGCGGTTCACGCTTGCGATTACGCTCTTTGAATATGGACTTGCAAAGATTGTCCCTCTGCAATTTCGCCCCCCAAATCTGTCACAACTCGTGGAAGGCTACGGTGAGTCTTCGCCGATGCACCTGCTTTGGACTTTCATGGGCGCGTCGATGGCCTACACGATCTTCGCGGGGCTGGCGGAGACGACTGCCGCAACCTTGCTGCTTTTTCGCCGAACTGCGCTGTTGGGCACACTGGTCGCCGCGGGCGTGCTGCTCAATATCGTGATGCTGAACTTCTGCTATGACGTTCCGGTCAAGCTGTACTCCGCCAACCTCCTGCTGATGGCTCTCTTCCTGCTCCTGCCGGATATTTCGCGGCTGGCGAACGTTCTCATCTTGAACAGGACAGTGTCTCCGGCGGACTTGACGAAGCCGCATTTTTCAAAGAGGTGGATGCGCGTTAGCGCCAAAGCCGTGACGCTTGCTCTCTTCGCCTATTTCGTCGCATCTACGACGTGGGGCGGATGGCAGTACTTTCAGCGCCTGAAGGCGGACGGCACGCCGCCCATTTATGGAAATTATGATGTCGATGCGTTGAGCCTGAACGGTAAGCCGGCTTCGCTCACCGATGCAGCGAAACCGGCCTGGAAACAGGTGATCGCGGATTATGGCTCATGGGTAATCCAGAGCACGGATGGAGCACAGCCTATTTTCGCGCCGCACTTTGAGAAAGGGAACACGGTGTATTTGTATTCGTGGAAGACCCGGTCGTATATCAAACTGAATTACGCGCAGTCCGATGCGCAGCATCTCGTCCTTACTGGCCATCTCGGCGATGACAGCCTCGAAGTGCGTCTGCACAGAACCACCAAGGGGAAGTTTCTGCTGACCCGTCGTGGATTTCACTGGATCAGCGAGTATCCATTCAACCGATAGGCCGGGTCGCGTTATGCGTGTGCTACCTGGTTTACAGGCCTTATACGCTTGATCTCCGGAGTCTCCGTGTTACGGGCCTGCGCCAGTTCATACTGCTTCTGCAGATCGAGCCAAAATTCTCCGGGATTCCCGAAGAGCTTCTCCAGCCGCAGCGCCATCCCGGCGGAAATCCCCGCGTGACCATTCAAAATCTGGGATAGGGTCGTGCGCGTTACCATGAGATGGTTGGCGGCTTCGGTGACGTTCATCTCACCGAGCGCGGTCTTCAGTATGATTCCCGGATGTACCGGATTCTTCATCCTCATAAATTCCCCTTTCAGTGGTAATCGATGTAGTCGACCATTTCCACATCCTCACCTGTGAACTTGAACGTTATCCGCCAATTGCCGCTCACAGACAGACCATAATGATCTTTAAGGCCGCCTTTCAATGGATGCACGTCCCAGGCTGCGGCCAACGAAGCCGGAATATCACTGATTCGCTTAATCACGTGCAAGACGGTCAAGCGTTCCCGCAGCTTTTGCGCATGGGCTGGTTGGATGCCGGTTTTTCGATCTGCCAGGAAGAACTTTTCCAGCCCCTTGTGCCGAAAGCTGACGATCATGTGTTAAGTGTATCCACACACCTAACGCGAGGTCAAGAGCGCCAGAAAGAGCGGCGGAACATCCGCCGTTCCGGTTTCTTTCGTCGCTCCAACTCCGCGCTGGAAGAACCACGGGCACCCAGCAGCAGAAAAGCGGCCGACATAATGCTGACCGCTTCTTCGCTGACCGGATTTTGGCTGGCTGCCTCGCTGCTGTTTCTCCACGCAAGCAAAGACGGCTTGTGTGGGCCACCCACGCTTGCTTAACTTGCCGTCAATTCCGCTGCGACCTTTTCGGTTACGAAGGCTTCCACGGTGTCGCCGACCTGGATGTCGCCGAAGCTGAGGCCCATGCCGCATTCCATTCCGTTGGTGACTTC